>CANQZL010000023.1 GCA_947628325.1 uncultured Bacilli bacterium | reverse complement strand
GCCAAGAAGAATCATAAGGAATTGATGTAAAGATAACTTGATCTTTATCAACATTTATTGTTCCTTCTATTTTACTATCTTCATAATGGGTATACTTAATTTGATTTTTTGATAGCTTTTGATATATTTCATCTAATTTATCTTTATTTAAATTATAAACTGTAAATGAATCAAATTGACTAGTAAATTCCTCATATGTTTGAACTTCATTAATAACTTTATTATCGTTAGTGATAAAATCAATTAGATAATAATTATTTTTAGCTTTAAAATGATACTTATCATCTATTTTAATCCCCTTGATTTCTTCTTTATCATAAATATCTTTAATACCTGTCATTGCTTCAATAATATAATCA
The DNA here is from genome assembly GCA_947628325.1 of uncultured Bacilli bacterium. GTDB lineage: Bacteria > Bacillota_I > Bacilli_A > RF39 > UBA660 > Coprovivens. The sequence continues at coordinate 12,636 of CANQZL010000023.1, read as the reverse complement.
TGTGAATTTTTTACACTATAATCATCTAAATCAATATTTAGAATATCTTTATTAACAGCATATAGTTTTTCTAAATAATAATCATTTTTAACATTCAACAACATATCAAATATTTGACCATTACTAGGACATGAAATAGAAGTATTTTCAAATGTTGAACATCCTAATTTAGAGTCTAAAGCAACTACTGAATTATAAGTCATTGAACTTAAAAGATAAGTCATTTTATCGTTAGAATATAAATTCTTATTCAAGTATTCTTTATTATCATTATCCATCTTATTTAAACGATATTTTATTGGTTCTGTTTTATAAACAATATCATCTATAAGTTCTTCATCTTTACTTATTTTATCTGAAAAATACAAACTATTAGCTACAGTTGATTGAACAATTATAACTAAAATAATTAATAATTTATACCATTGATTTTTATTATAAAATATTAATAATATAAGAAAACTTAGGATAAAAACAATATTAAAAACTAAAATATTAAACTCCATATTTTTATAATTAATAAATAATAAAATAGTTATTATTGGAAAGATAAAATATAATTTTTTTAAATCTTTAATCTCCAAATTATTTACATTTTTAATAAACATTAAAATTATTAAAAAAATTGGTATAAATGAATAACGATAAGTTAATCCTCGTATATTATGAAAAAAATTTGCAATATAATTCAAAAATGGATTAAAGAATAAAAAGATAAATAATAATACAATAACGAAAGTAAAAATCTTATCTTTTTTTGTTATTTTAGTATTAATAAAGAAGTAGAAAAAACTAATTAACATCATTGTATTTAAAGCAATGTTAGGAAAAGTAGCTCCCTCTATATCTACTATAAAGCTAATATTACCAAAGAATAAAGACTTAATAAAATCTAAAATTGATAAAGTATATCCTGTACTAATAGTGCCTGAAAAACCCATTCCTGTTTTAATAAATGATGAATAAAGAATATAAATGTAAAAGCTTATTAATATAAAAGAAAATAAAGTACTTAAGAAAATATAATTAAATGATTGTACTTTTTCTTTGATAGTTTGCTTTTTATATATTAGTTCGCTAATGATAAAGTATATTAAAGTATAAAGACATACTGGAAATGCGAGATAAAAATTAGCAATTAGTGTAAAAGATAATGTAAAGATGTAAAGATTAAACTTATGCTCATTTAAAAGTTTTTCTAAGCCATATTGAAATAGTGGAAAAATTAAGAAGATATCTAACCATGGCAAGTAGTAATAATATGCAAAAAACCAACTAGAAAAGACGTAAGATAAACAAATAATTGTTGCTAAAAAATTATTATTTATTTTTTTCTTAGCATAAAAAGTTATAGTTACTGCTGTAAGAGAAAGTTTTAATAATAAACAACTTAAATACATATAATCAGGATTATTAAATAATAGAGCAATTAAATTTAAAGGACTTGCCAAATAATAGATAAAATCAAAAACAATTGGGTTACCAAGACCATTATTAAATGAAAAAGGACTTATCGTATGTGTTTTAATTGCCATTATAAAGTTATATAACATTGGTTTAAATTGTACTATTGCATCTGACTTACCAAAGACAAAATCTCCAAAAGGATATGTTTTTGTTATTATCATAGTTCCTATAAATATTCCAAGTACTAATAAAATATTTAGTAAATAATAAGCAAATTTTTTCAACTTTACCATAAAACCACCTTAACCATATTATAGCTTGTAATTTGACTATTTACTACAAATTTCGTTACTTCCTCTTGTTAAGCTAATTAAAGAGGTGACTATATTGACTGTAAAGTTATTTGATGAAAATCATGAAAAAGACTTAGAAAGCAGTATAAATGAATTCCTTAAGACAACTACTTGTGATATAATTGATATCAAATATCAAGTGGCAATTGCAATGTTTGGTGAAGATCAAGTCTATTGTTTTTCGGCTATGATAGTTTATAATGAAAAATAATTATCAAAAATACTTATCCAAAAGATAAGTACTAAAGCATATACATATTAGAATAATTATTTTCTTTTATTTCTGTTGTAGTAACTTGATTATTTTCTAATTTAGTTAAACGATTATCTAAACGATTAATTTGTCTTTCTATTTTAGATAAACGATTGTCTAAATCATTTGTTATTCCTATATCAGGTCCAGAATAAAAACTAGAGTTAGAAGATGCTGATTGATAAGGACCAAACTGATTATTTAAACCATTAGGAATATTATTAGGCATATTTGTAGGGATATAGCTTTGAGTTTGAGCATTGTAATTTGTAAAGAAAGTATTACGATCTCTTCTCATTTTAAGTCCTCCTTATACTAAAAGTATATGTAATTATTAAGAAAGGTTGAGTAAAAATGCGCCTTAGAAATGTTAAAAATGCAACATCTATTATTGAAAATTGTTCTTTTGTAATAAAAAATCCAAAGGAATATAAAGGACAATATAATAAACTATTTAATAACGAAAATGACATTCATTTAGAAATAGGTATGGGTAAAGGTAGTTTTCTTCTTGATATGGCTTTAAAACATCCTAATATTAATTTTATTGGTATCGAGAAATATGATAGTATAGTTTGTCGAGCAATCCAAAAAATAGAACCTATTTCGCCAAGTAATTTAAAAATAATTGTTACTGATGCTTTAGAACTAGCCGATATTTTTAGTAAAGAAATAACAACAATATATTTAAATTTTAGTGATCCTTGGCCTAAGAAAAAACATGCTAAAAGAAGACTTACTTCCATAACATTTTTACCTATTTACGATAATATATTTAAAGATAGTAAAACAATAATTCAAAAGACTGACAACATTAGTTTATTTGAAAGTTCTATCATAAGTTTAAGCAAATATGGATATACTATAGAAGATATTTCTTTAGATTTAGCAAACACCGATATTGAAAACTCTTTGACCGAATATGAACAAAAATTTATGAATCAAGGAGCCAAAATAAATTATCTAAAAGCAGTAAAAAAATAATATTTAATTTTATCTTAATAAATGATATAATATTTAAATAAGATGTAGGAGATATTATGAAGAGAAAATTTATGCTAATCGTAGTTCTTACTTGCTTTATCTTAAGTGGTTGTACACCTATTCAAGATTTGTCAATTGACGAGATAATAAAGTTAGGAACTGAGCGAAATTTAACTGTATATAATAAATATCGTAAGGGTTATAAATATAATGTACCAAAAGGTATAGATGTTTTAGATAATACTGAATATAATGAAATATTAATGAGTAAAGATTACATTTATTATTTATATGTTGATGCAGTTAGTTATTACAATAAAGTAATTGAACAATATGATGTAAATTCTGTGGCTTATCTTTCAATGCCTATAAGTCACGAAGATAAGTATGGATATTTAGAAATTAACAAGACAGATGACAATAAGTATTTTATTGAAATAATGTATAATTATGCTAAAATAGAAGTAATAGTAAATGAAAAAGATATTAAGGAAACAATTGCTAATTCTCTTAGTGTTTTAGCTTCAGTAAGTTTTAATACAAATGTCTTAAAGACTTTACTAGATGAAGAAGTTTCTCAATTTAGAGAAACTGAATTCAATATTTTTGAAACAAATAATAAAGAAAGTCAATATTTAGAAGTAATTGAATCAGACGTTTACGAAGAAGAAACAATTCATGATGGAGACTTAATTAATTAAGGTGGTGATATAATGGGATTTTTCGGTAAAATAAAAAATATTTTGTTTGAAGAAGACGATGAAGAAGAAGACATGCCAGTCTATACTAAAGAAAATGTTAAAAAAGATGACGTGTCAAACGAAACACTAGTAGAACCAACTCCTAATCAAGCAGTAGAACTTGACGAAGTCCGTTACACAAGTATAAAAAGAGATGTCGATACTAATTTTGAAGATACTACAAATAGTCTTGAAATAACAAATACTTTGGATATTCCAAGAGCTAAGTTAGAAAACAAGGTAGAAACACCTCCACCAAATGAAGAAAAAAAATCACCATTTTTATCATTTGATGAAGATGAATTTGAGCGACTTAATTCTCGTATAAATATTAATGAAAAAAAGATTAAAAAACCAGAAAAAAATATTGCAATAGAACAACCAAAAATAGAAACTAAAGTAGATGTTCGAAAAGCCAATAACAATTTTTCTTCTGTAAGTACTTTTGAAAAAGCCAACCAAGATAAAGATAGATATAAAATAAAAAAAGATGAAAGTGAATCTCGTAAGCCATTTACTCCATCACCAGTTATATCTCCAGTTTATGGAATTCTAAATAAGAATTATCGCAAAGATGAAATAGTTGATAAAAAAGATGGTATAAAAAGGGAAAAATTAGTTAAAGACGTTCATCATGCTAAGACAGTTGAAGTAGCCAGAAAAGATGAATATGGGGTTTATACTGTTGATATTGATTCTGTTAGAAAAAAAGCTTTTGGTGGTTTAGATAACTTAGAAAAAAATGCTAATCTAGATCGATTACGTAATGAAGAAGAACAAGAGACTAAGTCAAATGAATCTACATTAGTAGAAATAGACGAAATTGTTAAAGATTTACCAAAAGAAAATAAAAAACTATCTGTTGAAGATGAATTAGATCAAAATGATTATAATCTTAATACTAGTGATTCAAAAGATAATGATGTCGTAGATTATAGCTCTTTATCTAAAAAAGAAGAACCATTAAAAAATGAAAAGCCTAAAGCATTAGATGAGCTTGAAAAAACAAGCACTTTACAAATACTTGACGACATTGAAAAAGAATTAAACTCTATTAAACCAATATCTAATAATAGTGATGACCTTGACAATAATTCTGATGAAGCAAGAGATCCTATATCTAATAGCGATACATTAGAAAATGATTTGTTTAACTTAATTGATTCAATGTATGAAAAAGATGGAGAGGAGGAAGACGATGCTTAATTTCTTACAGACATTATTACCAATAATTATTTACTTTTTATTAATAATTTTAATAATTGTTGGAATAATATTAGGTATAAGAGCAATTCAAACATTAAATAGAATTGATAAAGTTGTAGATGATGTTAATGATAAAGTTCAAACATTAAATGGTTTATTTAATGTAATTGACTTTACAACTGATAAAATAGTATCAGTTACTGACAAAGTAGTAGATGGAATAAGTGGTCTAATTAGAAAAGTATTTAAAAAAAGACATAAAGAAATAGATAATGAGGAGGATGAATAATGGAAAAGAAAAATAATGGAATAGGAAAATTTATTGCTGGAGCTGCCGTTGGAGTTGGCTTAGGAATGCTATTTGCACCTAAATCAGGAGCTGAAACAAGAAAAGAATTAAAAGAAAAAATCGAAGAAATAATTAATAAAGTTAAAGAAATTGACGTAAAGGAAGTAAGAGATTCATTTTTAGCTAAAATTGATGAAATAAAAAAAGAATTGGCTGATTTAGACAAAGAAAAAGTTGCTGCTATAGCTAAGGAAAAAGCTACTTCTATTAAAAAGAAAATGGACGACTTAGTAGAAGAAGCTAAAGAAAAAGCTACTCCAGTCATTCAAAAAACTGTTGAAGAATTAAGAACAAAAACTATTCAAGTTTTAAAAGATACAGTTAATAAATTAGAAAATCCAAAAGAAGATAAAAAAGAAAAAAAATCTACAAATAAAAAATAATCCATATTTTTTGGATTATTTTTTATTTTTAAATACTTTTAATATTGATAAAAATTTCCTAAAATGTTATTATAAATAATAGAAGAGGATAGATATCTATGGTAAAGAAAAAAATTAATTATTTAATATATACTTGTTTATTATTTATATTAGGGATTTTTTTTGTAAATGCTAAAGTAGCAATTGAGGTTGCAAACGATTTGGTAGTTGTAAAACCAGATTTTACAACAATTGGAATTCATTATAATACATCTACTAATTTTAATAGTGCAATTAATATAGAAACTTATGGAAGTCTTACAGGAAATAGAGGATATGTGAGTTTAAAAAATGGTTCATATTATTTTTGGTCACGTACAACTAATAATAACTATGATTTAACAGGACCATTAACAATTACTAAGTCTTGTAATAATGATAATCCTAAACTTAATCAAACAGGGACTTTTACTTTAGAAAGATGTTTTATCTTGGAAAAAGGAAGTAGTACAGCATATCCAGATGGCTCTCCAGGAACAATTGCTAGTTGTGCAAGTGGTTATAAATTAACTGAACAAAAGAAAATTACTGATGGATGTGCTAGTGGGCTTTCATTTCCAAATGGAATAAAGCGTCGTTATTGCAAAGTTGTTATGTCATATACTTGTACAAAAACTGATACAGGTAATAATAATCCTCAACCAGTTGCAGCACCAAGTTTATCAGGTCTATCTGTTAGTTCAGGAAGCTTATCTCCAGGATTTAGTAGTGGAACTAAATCATATAAAGTAACTGTTGCAGCTGATGTTTCTTCCATAAAAGTAAATGCTACTCCTGCTAATGGTTCATCTTTTGTTTCAGGATATGGTTCAAGAACCGTTAATCTTAACTATGGAAGTAATAAAATTCAAGTTAGAGTAAAAAATTCTGCTGGAACTGTTGCTACATATGTTATAGAAGTAGTAAGAACAGATAATAGAAGTAATGTTAATACCATATCTAATTTAACAATAAGTGAAGGAACTTTATCTCCTGCTTTCTCAAGCAATGTAAACAATTATAATGTTACTGTACCTAATGAAACTACAAGTATAAAACTAGATGCAACTTTAACAGATAATACTTCAAAATTTGCAGATGGCTTTGGACCTAAAGAATATACATTACAAGAAGGTACAAATCAACTTTATATTAAAGTTGTAAGTCAAAAAGGTAATACTAATGTTTATAATATAACTGTTATAAGAGAAACAACTCCTACTAGATGTACAACAGAGGTAAATAAATTAGCTTTATTAAAACAAATAGATTTATCCGTTGATATAGATAATCTTGAAATAGATCAAATTGAAGATTTTAGTCCTAATGTCTTTACATATGAAAATATAAAAGTTCCTTATCAAGTAACTAACTTATCTGTTAATGCATATGTTAATGAAGAAGGAGATACTGTTACAGTTGAAGGGGCTGAAGACTTAGAAGTAAATGTACCTCGTGAAATAAAAATAACAGTTAAAAGTAAAGATTGTCCTAATTTTACAAATGTTTATACTTTAAATGTTACAAGACAACCACAAAAAGTTTTAGGTACTAATCCTGACTTAGAAGGAATTACTATAGATGATCATGACGAATTTGAATTTGAATATAGTAAATCAGAATATAGCTTAATATTAAAGAAAAATGAAACTTCTTTAGGCATAAACTTAGACAAAGTAGAAGAAGAAACAGAATGTGTTATATCTGGAAATGAAAATCTTGAACATGGTTCAGAGATTACAATAAAATGTACATCAGAAGATGGTGAACAGTCTTCTGAATATGTCATAACTATTGATGGTGTCGAAAAAGGAACTAATACTTTCCTAATAGTTATTCTTGTTATATTAATAGTCCTTGTCCTAATTTATCTAATATTAAGATTACTTGGATATAGAATATATTTTAACTTCTCAGCTATTGGAGCATTCTTTAGAGGAATGGGCGAAAAAGCCAAAGATACATTTGACAAATAAAAATATAATGATATAATGAATTTTAATTAGCGATGAAGGAATTTACGACTCTGGAGCTAAAACGTTACTCGCGTTAAGAGATAAAGTGTATGATAAGTTCATAAACTAAGGTGGTACCGCTGTTAAATCAGTCCTTAGATTTATGAACTTTTTTATTTTAAGGAGGAATTATAATGGAAAAAATGACTTTATATGAAGATTTAAAATGGCGAGGACTAATTCAAAATATTAGTAGTCCTGAATTAATTGATAAATTAAATAAAGGAGGAATGACTTTTTATATTGGAACAGACCCAACAGCTGATTCAATGCATATTGGTCATTATTCATCATTTTTAATTAGTAAAAGATTAGCACAATATGGACACCATCCTATATTATTAGTTGGTGGAGCTACAGGATTAATTGGAGATCCTAAACCTAATGCCGAAAGACCAATGATTACCAAAGAAGAAGTAGAGAAAAATATCAAAGGATTAAAGAAACAAGCTGAAGATATATTTGGTTTTGAAGTAGTTAATAATTATGATTGGACAAAAGATATTAATGTTTTAGATTTCTTAAGAGACTATGGTAAGTTTTTTAATATTGGTTATATGCTTGCTAAAGATAAAGTTAAAAGTAGATTAGAATCTGGTATTACTTATGCTGAATTTAGTTATATGATTCTCCAAGCACTAGACTTTTTATATTTATATGAAAATAGAGGTGTAACTTTACAAGTTGCAGGATCAGATCAATGGGGTAATATTACTTCAGGAATAGAACTTATTCGTAAGAAATTAGATAAAGAAGTTTATGGCATGGTAATGCCTTTAGTTACTGATTCACAAGGTAAGAAATTTGGTAAAACAGAAGGTAATGCTTTATGGTTAGATAAAAATAAAACATCTAGTTATGAATTATATCAATACTGTATTGGTCTTGAAGATTCAATGATTATTACATATTTGAAAATGCTTACTTTTTTAACACCAGATGAAATAATGGATATTGAAAAACAACACTTAGAATGCCCTGAGAAGAGAATAGCTCAAAAAGCTTTAGCAAAAGCAATTATTACTGATTTACATGGTGAAGAAGAATTTAATAAAGCTGTTCAAATTAGTGAAGCACTATTTGGTGGTGATTTAAATGGATTATCAGCTAAAGATATAATGCTTGGTATGAAAATGGTACCATCTATTAATTTAAAAGATGAAATTAAACTAATTGACTTATTAGTAGATAATGGAATCTGTACATCAAGAAGAGAAGCAAGAGAAATGCTTAATAGTAAGGCTATTTCTATTAATAATGAAAAAATGACAGATGAAAATAAGATTATTAATAAAGAAATGGCTATTGAAGGAAAAGTATTAGTTATTAGAAAAGGTAAGAAAAAACAATATTTAGGAATATTTGAATAACTTAAAATATCTATCTAAAATTTAACTGGAAAATAGCAAATAAAAACTCCTTATCATAAAATATGATGAAAGGAGTTTTTAAAATGTATTATACTAATTATCCAAGAGATGGCCGAGTAGTTGGTGGTGGTTTTGTTTTACCATTTATAACAGGGGCTTTAGTAGGTGGGGCTGCTGTTGGTGTAAGTAGGCCTCGTCCTATTATTGCTAATCAAGGACCATATCCTTATGGACCAAATTATGGATATGGACCAGGATATGCTTATGGACTTAGACCATTTTTTTATTAGAATGAATATTTAAGTTAACTGAAAAACCAATTAAAATATATAACGTAATTAAATAAGAACCACCATAACTTAAAAATGGTAAAGGAATACCAATTATAGGTAATAAAGATAAATTCATTAAAATATTATAAAAAACTTGAAATAATAACATATTTAATATTATAAAATTTAACATATTAGATATGTTTTTTTTCTTATTTAAATTATTTAGATAATAAATAAAAATTAAGATATAACTAATTATTACTAATATAAAAATAAAAGAATTATATTTACTAATTATTCCTGCAAATATAAAATCATTATGACTTTCTGGTATATAAATTAACTTATGGGAACCAATCGATATTAAAGAATTAATCATTTGTATATTATCTTGATTCTTAAAAGATATTAATCTATCAATACGATAAAATAAACTAGTACCATATATATTAATTAAAACGTCTTTATTCATAAAATATAAAAATATATTAGTACTAATAAATAATAGTATTAAAAATAAACTTATCAAAATAAATTTTTTATTTAATTTAGTATATTTTAATACTGATAAAAAAATTATTACAAATATAATAATAGCTCCAGTATCTGGCTCTAAAAAAGTTAATACTGAAGGTATTAATGTTACTAATAGTAAATAGATAATATTTTTCTTATCATTAGCTAATTTAATTAAATAAAATATTAAAGCTAATTTGGCTATTTCACTTGGTTGAATAGAAATATTAGCTATATGAAGCCAAGCTTTAGCACCATGTATTTCTCTTCCGATAACTAAAACTAATCCCAGTAAAAAAAGAGAAATAAAATAAAAGTATTTAGAACATTTATTAATAATTTTATAGTTTAATTTAGTACATATACCAAAAATAATAATACCTAATATAATAAAAGCTAATTGTTTATTGAAATATTCTGTATGATATAAATATACTAAACTAATTATATTAAGTATTAAAATTGGTATTATTATTAAATATTTATTCTTAAATAATGTTTTCATATTATTATAATTGTCAAAAATAATATATTTTATACATATACTTATTTAGGAGGAATAAATATGAAATTACCTAGTGTTTTTGCTAATAAAATAGATAAAGAAATTAAAAATAACGAAGATTATTTTCATGCTGAAAGAAATACTAAAACTAAAAGTTTAAAGGAATTAAAAAGTAAGTTTGATAATAATGGTTACTATAATAAATTAAATGTAACTATAAAAACAAAAGATAAAACAAGTAATGAAAAATTAATACTATGTAAAGATAATTATTTTATTAATATAAATAATCAAAAAATATATTTTGATGATATTTTAGATTATGAAATAAAAAAATAAACATTTAAATGTTTACTTTATTATATCTTTAATACATTCTTTTAATTGCTTAGCATCCTTACCAAATATTATTTTAAGTTGATTGTCTATTTCAACAATTCCTTTAGCACCAAGTTTTTGAATACCATCTTTATCTACTAATGTAACATCTTTTAATATTACTTTAAATCTTGACATATTACATTCTGCATTTATGATGTTATCTTTACCACCTAAATATTTAATTAATTTATTAACTTCTGAAGAAAAGTCTTTTTGATTTAACTTCATTACTACTAAACAAATAATAATTAATACAGCAAGTATTATTACATAATGTATCCATTCCATATCATATCACCTGTTAAAAATTATACTATATATTTAAAAAAAATAAAAGCACTAACAAAATAGCACTATTTTTTAAAAGTATCATAAATTAATAGTGAGATATATATGAAAGGGTGAGATATATGTGCTGTAATGACAATGAAAGTAATAATTCTTTAGCAGAGATATTAAGTGTTATTCTTGTTTTACAACAAAATGCTTGTGTAGATAGTTGTCTAGATTCTTGTGATAGACCAATGCTTGGGGGAGGACCAACTTGCTTAGTATGTAATACAAGGCCAGTAATGTTATATACTTGTGGTAGTAATGGTACTCCTTGGAGTATGCCAGTAACTAAAGATTCAACAGCTTCTTGTGATGGGACTACTTCTGCAACTTGTTCTGTAGTATTTAGAGTAGAGAAAATAGAAAATAATTGTTGTACTTTTAGAGTATTACAAGACAACCCAGATCCAACAAGTTTATATCCATTTGTTACAACTAATTCAGTATTTACAATGGATTTAGGATGCCTATGTGCTATAAGATGTTTAACTGATACTTATGTAGAATGTGTTTAAAAATAAGCTTAAAATTTAAGCTTATTTTTAATTGTTATCATTCTCAACAAATAATCTATATAAATTAATAGAAGGGCGATTATTTAATCTTATTTTTATATTTGAAGTACCAAGACCATTTGAAATATAAAAGTCAGTATTATCTATTCGATAATAATCTTCATAATACTTTTTGCTTGTTTCAGGTAAAAATAATGGGTTAAAAAATGGAATCTTAATAATACCTCCTAGAGAATGACCAGATAATACTAAATTAGGATTATAATTAGTAAAATAATCTATAGCATCTGGTTCATGACATAAAACTATTTTATATAAATTTGTCGTATCTAATTCATCTATTTTATTTCCTAGTATTTCATATTTAGGATTTTCTGATATTGTTTTAAATCCTGTTATAACAATAGGATTATTATCATTATAATAAAGTAATTTAGATTCATCATCTAATAAAATAAAATCTATACTATTTATAATATCTTTATATTTTTCATTATTAATATCTTCATTACCATATATAGCATATTTATATAAAGTAGCTTTTAAATTACTTAAAGAATCTTTTATTTCATTTTCTATATCATCTGTCATAGAAATATTGCTATCTACTAAGTCTCCTGTAAACATTATAATATCAGGATTTAATTCATTAATCATTTTAACTATTTTATCTAATTGTTTTTTATTAATTGTTGTACCATAATGAATATCAGAAAATTGAACAATCTTAAGACCATGAAAAGATTTAGGTAATATATTTGAAGATACTTTATATTCTTTTACACTTATCCAATTAGTTTCAATAAAACTAGCATAGCATCCTATTAAAATAAGAATTATTATACAACTTATTAAAATCTTTTTTAACAAAGAACTTTTTTTGGCTACATTTTCTATAACTTCTTCGTCTTTTACTTCTTCCTCTTTAATATATCTCATTGATCTAGTATTTTCGTTTTTCATAAAAACCATCATTCCTTTCACTTCGTTCAAGGCACACATAGTCATGAAAACTTGAACAAAATTTATTTTA
>CANQZL010000022.1 GCA_947628325.1 uncultured Bacilli bacterium | reverse complement strand
ATTGCTTAAAAGATATTATATATGATTATAAAATTTACTGCACAACTTCTGTGCACTTCATTTTTTAAATTACATAATAATTTTATCACTAATAATTATTGATTTAGGTATTCACTTTTTTTAATCTTTATGCTATACTTATCAAGTAAATCAATTTTTATGGGCTGTTAGCTCAGTTGGTAGAGCAACTGACTCTTAATCAGTGGGTCTAGGGTTCGAATCCCTAACAGCCCACCATAAAAAAATAAACATCGCTTAGGCGATGTTTTTATATTTTTAGATGCTTTTTTTCTAATTCACTTATATTTATATGAGGATTTATTTTAACGAAATATTTTAATTCTTCGTCATAAATATAACCACTTTTTAAAGCTATTTTACTTGATTCATGGTGAAAACTCATATCAGTAATAGTTGTAAAATAAATATTTGGTTTTTTAAATAAATTTTCTTCTACTAAGGCTAGAGTCTTAGTAGCTATACCTTTTTGACGATGATTTTTATCAACAATAAATGATATATCAACTATATTAGGAGTTCTATAAATAATATGACCAGATGATATTACTTCTGTATTTTCCATTACAATATATTTTTGAGAGTGAAAAAATGATACTTGTAATTTTTCTAAATATTTAAAATATTCATAATCACTCATTGTTTCTTGCTTATCTACTTTAGTTCCCATAAAAAGTAATACTGTTGAATAAGTTAATTTCCAATCTGGAATATTTTTTCTAATAAAATAATAAAGTTGTTTTAAACTATATTCATCTTCTTCATTTACAAATATTAAGTTCATAATCTTTTCCCCTTTATAGGAAACTATAATAACTAAAATAATATTACTAGTCAAATTTTTCTTAAATTATTTTTTTAAATAACGATTAGAAGCATAACCTAAATTACCATTGTTATATATATAACTCCAATTTCCTTTGTTATAGAATTTTAAAAGTTCTGTATCGTTATTTAATAGTTTAATTATTTTATAATTAGTACTTGGTCCAGTACGCATATTTAAACCATCTGAACTATTTACTTTATATGTAATATTAGATTCTTTTATAAAGTTATATTTTTTATTTTTATAAATATTATTTTTTAATATGGCATCTTCATAAATAAACAAATATTCTTCAGGTTTTACTCGATTATATTTATTTCCCCACTCTTTATTTTTACCTATGGCTACTTCAACATGGATATGATTACCAGTAGCATTACCAGTCATTCCTTCATGACATAAATAATCTCCTTGTCTGTAAGTTGTACCAAGTTTCATATTAGTTATTTCACTAGGATGAGTTATTGTTACTGTTAAATAACCATAATAACCATTAGGACAAAGAACTTTCTTAGTTGATGTTAACCATACAGTATTGGCATGTTTCTTAGTATCTTTTGGTTGATATAATTTAGTTATTTTACAATCAAAAGGGGCATATATTTCATCTTTACCACTATCTTTACCAGCAATATCTATAGCTGGATAAGTTTTATGAGAACTTGATTTACTTCCATATCCTTGTGTTAAATTAATAACTTTCATAGGAAAATAAGCTCTTTGATATGTCATAATACTCCTTTCTACTATAAAATATGCCATAATAAAAAAAAGAAAAATTGTTAATGCCTATTTAAGTAAATATTCTTCTAAAGTTTTATTTCCTATTTTATTTACTTCTTTACCTACATATCTAATATGCCATGGTTTATACTTAATATTTGTAATATTTTCTTTATTTTTAGGATATCTTAAAATAAAGCCAAAGTACTTTAAGGAATTAAATATTTTTTTTAATTCTTTAGGGTATTTTAATAATTCTTCTTTCTTTAACCATTTATTGTTCTTTTTTAATTTAAAATCTATGGCTTGTCCCGTATGATGTTCTGATGTCCCAGGCATATCAACTAGCTTAGAAGCTTCTTCAAGACCATTTTTCTTCATAGCATCTAAAAAGATTGTTTCTTGTTTTTCTAAACTACGATAAGCTTCATCTATTTCAATAGTAATACCCTCTACTTTCAAATGAGCTTTTAGCATTTCAAAATGTTTTAGTGTTTCACTTTCAACATATATTATCTTATCATCTTCTAATTCATAGGGTATTATTTGTAAATCTTCAAGCATTTCTTTATTAAATAGATAATCTTTATTAACTAATAAAATCATTTATATCACCATTTACTATAATTTTAAAATTTTACTTCTAGTTTCTTCACTAATTGGTAAACCATAGCGAACTTTTTCATCTTCATCTAGACTTTGATCTACTTTTATTTTTCTATATTTTTTATACATTAAAATATTACGATAAGTTTCTTCAATATTTCCTTTATTACTATCATAATATCCCTGTTTTAAGAAGAGATTTCTCATACCATTAAATATAGCAAACATATCTTGTCTATTCATTTTAATAGCACATTGACAAAGTAAATCTAATGCTTCAATATTCGCATTTCTTTCTAAGATATATTGATTTTCTTGTGCTTTATAAAGTAAAAGAGATACTACCTTTTTATAACGTTTTATGGTATTAGGAAATAAAGATTTATCTTTTTGAAATAAATTTTCAAGATACTTATAATATAAACTCATAGTTTTATTGCCCTTAATAAAGCCATAAGCTAATAAATATTGATAAGAATGTTCTAATTCATGGGTAATTACAAATAAAGCTAGATAAGCATAAAACATCCTTGTATCACCTATTTGATAATGTTTTTCAAAATCTTTAATATTATTTTTTAACCAGTTATTTAATCTATCAAAAGAAATTTCTATTGTTTTAGTAAGTGGTTCAAATAATGCTGTAAGGGTATTTTGTTCTGTTAATTTATAGCTAATTAAATTTTTACCATTACTTTTAGGTATTAAATAATTTATTAGTTCTTCTAACGATTTCTTTTCAAGACCATTGATGTAAACATCATTTATAAATTTTATAACATAATCTAAATCATCATCATTTTTTATTATATTGGACATATAAGCACCTCTTTTAAATAAATAATAATTATTATATATTTATTTACTATTTTTGCAAACTTTTTGTTGCATTTTTGAGTTTTACTTGATATACTTAACTAGTCAGCAAGAAAAACTTGCAATAAGATGACATTTAAGTTAAAATATAAAAGGCTTAAAACAAATGGGCTTGTAGCTCAGCTGGTTAGAGCGCACGCCTGATAAGCGTGAGGTCGGAGGTTCAAGTCCCCCCAGGCCCACCATTTATTTTGGCCCGTTGGTGAAGCGGTCAACACACATGCCTTTCACGCATGCATTCATGGGTTCAAATCCCGTACGGGTCACCAGATTGACTTAAACTCAAGTATTAAAACTTGAGTTTTTTTGTGATTTTTTTTATTTAAAAACGACTAATTATAGTCGTTTATAAAGATATATTTGGTAAAGCTATTACATTAGCATGAATACCTAATATAAATAATCCTAACATTATAATGGCTAATAATGATAAATTAAGAGCATTATAAAATATTTGGGAATTAGTATTTTTAAATTTAAGGATACTATTAGTTCCGACAATGAAACATATAATACTATAAATTACTGCCACAAGAATTACTAATATTGATAGGTAATCAGAAATAATAGCTAATAATGGTGAAAGTACTACTACGCCAATAATTGTTGGAATCATACCTAGATTGGCGATTACTAAGTATGAACCAAAATGAACTCCTTTGCTATTAAAGAATGATGTTGCATAGAATAAAACGGAAATAATTAAGATAGCTACAAATGAAATAAAGAAAGCAATAAGCAAATACTGAGGATAATCATTGAAGTTCAAAATATTAGCAAAGTTTAAGCTAATGCTATAAGTTCCAGTAACTGAATTAAATGTTCTAATAAAAGCACCTGTTATAAGTCTAGTAACGATACACACAACTAAAGAGATTAAAGTTATCCAAATAAGGATGGCTATACCTTTACCTGCTCTACGATATTTTTTTGTATTATTTACAATGGTTGTTCCTGGTCTTAAAATCATTCCTAAGATAATTCCTATTATAACAAAAGGATTAACACTTGCTTCTTCAAATATTTCTTCTGTTTCTTTTTCTTCCTTTGGCGCAGTCGGATTTACTGGAATAGGATTATTAGCATTGTTTAAAGGATCTGGTTTAGGTTCTTCTATTTCATCTAATACTTCTGATTCTTCTGGTTCTGCTGGAGTTTCATTTGTTTCAGGTACTTGTTGTAAAGTTTCAACCATTGGTTGACCTTCTAATTCTTGGTTAGAAGTATTTTGAAGGCTTTCATTATCAGGATAATAATCTTCCATTACTTCAATAGGTTGTTGATTATCTTCTTGAGGATAAGTCTCGTTTACATTAGGCATTACTTGTTGCTGATTTTCTGGATAATTGTTTGGATAATTATAATTTGAATAATTTTCTGGATAGTTATTTTGCGGCATTTGATTTGAATAGTTATCTGGATAATTGTTTGGCATTTGTTCTTGATAATAATTTTGCTGATTAGCAAAATTAGGATTATAATCATTATTCATATTCATATTTTGATTATCAATAGTTTGATATACAAAAGTTTCTGGCTGTTGGTCAGGATCAGGTATCATATTGGTATTGATAAATTTTTGATTGTTATTTTTTTTGTTCTTTTTAGAAATGCTAAACAATCCCATACCGACCAACTCCTATTCTGTTATTATTATAACATAATTAATCAGTTTGTCACACTAAATTAATAATTAAAATTAACAATATTGTGATATTATTATATTAGAAAGGAGATTTTATGGATTTTTTTATAGCAATTTTAATTATTTTAGTTATAATTGTTTTATGTTCTATTAGACAAATTAACGAATATGAAAGAGGAATTCTATTCAGTTTTGGAAAATTTGGTAAAATACTTGAACCAGGTTGGCATATTATTGTTCCTATTTTTCAAAGTTATAATAAAGTAGATATTAGAACAAAAGTAATTGATGTACCAGAACAAGAAGTTATAACTAAAGATAATGTTTCTGTTAAAATTAATGCCGTAATTTATTTTAATGTATTTGATGCTTCAAAGGCTTTCTTAGCCGTTGAAAACTTTAAATACGCTGTATCTCAACTTGCTCAAACAACAATGCGTAATGCAGTTGGTGCTGTTTCTTTAGATGAATTACTAGGATCTAGAGAAAAAATAAGTGATCAAATATGTGCACTAATTGATAAGGCGACTGATCCTTGGGGTATAAAAGTTGAAAATGTTGAATTAAAAGATGTTTCTTTACCAGAAGAAATGAAACGTGTAATTGCTAAAGTCGCTGAAGCTGAAAGGGAAAAACAAGCTGTTATAACAAAAGCTGCTGGGGAAGTTGAAGCTTCTAATAATTTAGCAAAAGCTGCTGAAGTAATGGCAAGAACTCCTGGTGCCTTACATTTAAGAACACTTTCAACTATTAATGATATTTCATCAGATCAATCAAATACAATTGTTTTTGCTATACCTATTGAGGTATTAGAAGCCTTTAAAGGTAGTAATATTAATTTAAATAATATTATTGAAAAGAAAAAGTAAAAAATGTCAGTTTACACAAACTGACATTTTTTATTGATTTTTTATATCTTTATGCTTAAAGACAATAAATGTTGTAATAAATAATAACAAGAAAGTTACTATCGAAACTATAATTGATACTGGTAAACTAGCATATTTATATGAAGGTAATCCCCCAAATAAGTATTCATTGAAATTCCAGCACATTGTTGGGAAAATACTTAGTATTTTATAATTAGTCATAGAAATTAAGCCATTGATAATACTAGCAAAGAAATAAACTAAGAAGCTTATTGTTACTGCTAAACCATTTGATGATGCTACAACGCTTAAGAAGAAAGCTAGAGTTAAGATTATTAAATATTCTGGTAGAACACTTACTAAGTTAATAGAAATTCCTTGTATAAGATTTAATTCTATTACTTGATGAGCCGTAAAACTATAAGTTATAACGGGCATACTGTAAGATTGGAAACTTGTCCCTATTCCGTAAGAAATAAAAGATACTAATTCATAATATAGAAGGAATAAGACAAAAACAATTAAAGTAGCAATATATTTACTTAATAAAATTTTTGATCTCTTATGTGGTCTTAGTAATAGTTGCTTAATTGTTCCTTTACTTAGTTCTTCACCCATTATTGTTCCGGCTATCATAACAATAACTACTACTACAAACATTATTGTAGCTGATGAATCTTGAAACATAAGATCTCCTGCAGAATAATGTCTATCTTTTTCAATATTATTATCTAATTTATATTTTGCTATAAAATAAGTTTTTTCAACATTTCTTTTTTCTAATAGTTCATCTCTAGAAATATAACTATCTTCATCTTTATTATAACCTAAATATAATATTCCATTATTTACAAACTCTTCTACTAAATTAGAAGCATTACTATAACTATATGGTATTTTTTTATCAAGACGATAATTTAAACCTTGTAATTTTATATTAATAGAAGCTATTTCTTTTTCAATTGAAGATTTTTCTTGCTCAGTTATATCTTTATCATTCAATTGTTTTTTTAAGTTATCTAGTGTTTCTTCAGTATCAATTTTTTCTTTAGAAACAAAATATGTCCAATCATTATCTTTTATTTCTTTAACAAATTCATTTAATTTATTTAAAGCTTCTTCATATAATTCATCATTTTTTTCAATATATTTAGCTTTATTCATGTTTTTTATATATTCTGAAGCATTTGTAGATAACATATAGTATTGCCAAGAATCTTTATCATACTCTTTAGCTATTTTATATGTATCAATAGATGTTTTATCCTCTACATACCATTCAAGCTCATCTACATCATTTAAATCATACTGTTTTAATTGTTTTTCTAACAGATCATAATATTGATCATTTTCAAAAAGCATATCTACATCTTCAGCTAAACCAATAACAAATGTCGAAAGTAAAGTAAAGGCCGCTGTAATGATAGCAATAATATAAATGGCTTTCTTATGAAATATTTTTGAAAGTTCATTTTTAACTAACTTAATCAATTATATTACCCCCTGCCTTTGCTAAGAACGCTTCTTCAAGAGTCATTTCTACTAGCTTAACACTATAAATATTTATATCTTTATTTACTAAATCTTTAATTAATTTAGCTAAATCTTCTTTTTCTCTTAAAACTCTTATATGAGTATCATCTACTATATTATCATTTTTACCTAGTAACTTACTTATTCCTTTAACTGTACTAATTTCCATAATATAATAAGATTTATCACTTTTTTTAAAGTTTTTTATAGATGAAGTTGTAATTACTGAACCATTTTTTATTAAACAAACATTAGTACAAAAACTTTCTAATTCTGCTAAATTATGACTAGAAATTAAAACACCCATTTTTTCTTCTTTAGTAAGTTTTATTAATAATTCTCTTAATTCTTTAATACCTTCAGGATCTAAACCATTAGTAGGTTCATCAAGTATTAATAAATTAGGATTATGAAGTAAAGATGAAGCTATACCAAGACGTTGTCTCATACCTAGACTATATTTACTAACTTTATCATTTATACGTTTTTCTAGACCAGTTAGTCTTATTACTTCATCTATTCTTTCTTTAGTTATATCTTGATACATATTAGCTATAAGCTCTAAATTTTTACGCCCCGTTAAATACATATACGCATCAGGGTTTTCAACAATTGCTCCAACTTTTAGAATGGCTTTTTCAAAGTCTTTCGTAACATCATAGCCATTTATATAGACTTCTCCACTATTAATTGATTGTAATCCTAATATAAGCTTGATGGTAGTTGTTTTACCTGCCCCATTAGGTCCAATAAAACCAAGTATTTCGCCTTCATTTATTGTAAAGGAAACATTTTTTAAAATTTGTTTTTTACCAAAAAATTTATTAAGATTTTTTACTTCTAAGATTGCTCCCAAATTAGTTCCTCCTCATTTATATTATTCTATATTTCTTTTTTATTTCCTTTTATTATTTAAAAAAAGTGTAATAAGATATTTTATGCTGTTATAGTTTGCGTTTGACTTTGCGAAGGAGTAACAATCGTTTCTGAATTATCTGTTTCAGCAAAAAATTCTAGTAAACCTAGTTCCTCTGCACTAGCAAAAAATTTTTCTTCTTCTATTTTTTCTTGCTCTTCACTATATTGAACATAATCATTTGCAGAAATTTCTTCGATTGTTTTATTATATGTAAAATTTAAATCTACTTTTATGTTGATATAGTATTCACCAAAATGTAAAGACATAAAACCATTGCTATTTTCATTAGAAGTTGATTCTATTTCGATAGAGCCTGTATAAACGACACTATTTATAATAAATTCATATTCTAAATCAATTTTATCTTGTTTGAATTCGTTAATATTTAAAGTTGCTATTTTTACATTATTATGTTTAATAATTATTTCCGTATAAGAATTTTTCTTTTCACCATTTAATTCAATTACACTTTTATTATCTGCAACACAATCTTCATTAGCAGAACATTTACTATCACTAGTTAAATTTATGTACATATCAAATTCTGTATCATTTTCATAAAAGTAGAACTTTCTAAAGCCTTTTTCTTCATAATCAAGACCTACGACTTCATTGCCTTTAATAGTATAAATATTAAAGGAAGCTGAAAAATCATCGTCTAGTTCAATAGCTTGATTATTAAGATAACCTTTATAATCAACTTTACTCATATTATTTATTTTAGCCATATAGTTAAGTATTGTATCATCTTTTAAAATAGAATTATAATATTGATTTATTAAAGCTTCAGCATCTTTACTATTTAATTTAAAAGTATTTCTAGTAACATCAATATTTTTGTCATCAATAGTTATAACATCTTTTTCCTTTGATAATTTTTCTTCATCTAAAAGAGATTTTATTATTTCAGTTTCTTTACTTACTATATAGCCGATATCTTTACCAAGAAATTTAATTATACTAATAAGTTCTTTTATTTCATCTGTAGAAATATCTTCTTCATCTTCTCCTAAATAAAAATATTTGTCTGATGTAGAATATTTTATATATGAATCTTTATCTTTATAATATGTATCAAGTCCTAGTTTTTGAGAATCTTTATTAATATATAAACCAGCTTTAAGTATATTTTTATTAAAGTCAATTCCTGTATTTATATTTAATGTATAATCAGATATCTCTTTTAGACCATCTATATTACTATCTATATTTAAAGAAAAATCTTGATAATAAGAATCAAAATTATCTTCTTGAGTAATAAGATTATTAGATATCATTGTATTAATATTATCAATAGTTGTTTCAAATATTTTTTTAGGAGTATTTAAAAAATATTTATCATATAATGGGAATAAAATAAAATATACTAAAGCTCCTAAAGCAGCTATAATAACAAGAAAAATAATTATTCTTGTAAATATTTTACCTATAGTTAATCTTGATTTTAATGGTTCAAAAGCTGTGGTTAAATAAATGTCATCATCTTTATTAACTTTTGTTATATTTACTTTATCATTATCTTTTTCTTCTTTGTCCTCTGACTCATTTTCTTCTTCATCATTGTTTTTTGGTAAATTAACGCGTTGCGTTTTCATTTCTTCAAAGAAGTCGTCATCAGACTTAACTGTTTTTAATTTAATTTTCTTAGGTTCTTCTTCTAATTCATCTGAATAACTAGTACTTTCTTTTTGAGAATTTAATTCGACATTTTTTTCATGATCATTTAATTTTGAATTACTATCAGATACTTTATCAGTTAAGACAGCAGAGTCTTGATTTTTATTTTTCTTATTTCTTTGAATAATTTTTATTTCATCTTCGTCAAAAGTATTTTCTAATAAGTCATCTATGTAATTATCTTGATGAGATAGATTTTCATTTTTATCTATTTCATCTTGAAGATCTTTATATTTTATTTCGCGTGTCATTGATAGTTTTTCTTCTTCAGCTTCAGCTTCAGCGATAGTTCTTTGCTTTTTTAATTCGGCTTCATATTTTTCAATTACATTTGAATATCTTTGTTCGCGCATAAATATCACACTCGCTTTATAAAAGTATTTTAACATAAATGAAAAAAAATAGATATAAATTATCTATTTTATTTACTATAATTAACTATTTTTAACATTGTTTAATAATTCGTCATAATCATTAAATAAATCATCAATAGTATATATTCTATTGTTATCAATAATAATATGACTATTATACATTGAATCTGTTTTTCTAATATCGTTTATTAAATCTCTATATGAATCTAAAACAACTGTATTATAATCTAATTTATTGTATAGTTCATAATTTTCTTTAATTGAAAGAAACATTGAGTAACATGCAAATAGATGTAATTCGTTTGGTTCAAAACAGCTAATAAATTTATCAACATTAATAGGTTTATCAAAGAAATCTAAAACAGCATTATAACCAGTCAATAATCTAGTATATTTTTTCTTACATAAATTTACATATTCTTCAAAAGTCATTTCTGTATTACTATTTTTATATTCTGTTTTTATTTCTTTATAGTATTGTGACTCTTTTCCCAATTTATCTACATCACGATAGACATCTTTTCTATCTCTGATAGCTTTTTTGACTTCTTTATATATAGCATCGCCGCCTAATAAAACAACTTCATCAGCATTAGATACGACGTTTCTTAAAAAAGCTTTTTTAGAAAAATATAAGTTTCTTCCGCTTTCTCCTAAACGAGATGAAATAGAAAATTTAAAACTTCTTGTTAGTTGTTCATCTTTAAAAATAACATTTAAAGGCATATAATAATAACGTTCTAAAAATTCATCAAAAAGATTCTTATCTTTATTTTTTAATGATAAATTGCGAAGATTATCGCCAAGTTCCCATTCACCATGATAATTAATTAATGGTTTAAAAATCAATTTAAGACTTGGTAAAATTTTATTATTCATCACACTAACCACCTTACTCTTTTTTATTATACTATAATTTTAAAAATATTAAAATAACTATTTTATTCTTTTAAAGAAATTGAAGAAAAAATAGTATTATAATAATTCATACAGATATTATTATCATTGTTTGAATCAATTTCATATTGAAATAATATTATTTTTTCATTTGCCATAGTTACTCGATAATATGTTATTAAATTATCTTTCTTAATATCTAAAGTAGACCATTTTATATTATTACTTTCTATAGTAGATGAAGATTCATTATTATTTTCAGCTAATTTTTTTATTAATTCTTCACTTGTTTGATATCCTTTAATGGAGTTAAATGAAAAAGAACAACTAGCTAATTGGTCGCTATAACTATATTCTAGACCTGAAGTTTCCTTTTTAGTAAAATCATCAGGGATTGTAATATTGTATAAATCAAGAACATTGTATTTTTCAATTTCTATAACTTCAGTTTTCTCTTCTTGTTTATTATTGGTATTATTATTTTGAGTATGAGGAATTGTAAAATAAGAGAAAATGTTATTTAAAAAAGAATTAGGAAATATGTAAATTGCTGAAATATATATAACAATACAAGATGCTATTAATGAAATAAAAGCTAGTAAAAAGTTAGTTTTTCCCATCTTTTGACATTTTATACTCAACTTATATTGGTCATCTTTGTCATTATGCTTTACAAGACTTTTTATTTTTCGCTCTGTACTTTTTAAATATATTTGATTTACACTAAGAGCCATTATTATTCTCAATACTAAGAAGGCAATATAAGAAAAAGGTGTTGGAGCAATAAAAATTATGGAATAATCAAAAGCAAATAATATTATTCCTAAGATTAAGAGTTTTCGATATATAAAATAGATAGGTCCAAAGATAAAGGCTGAAAAAGAAAACGGAGACATTGTAATTTTTTGATAAGCATTACCAACGTATTCCCTATTTAATGCTGGAAGATCTAATATAGGTTTTTGTTCTTCTAGCATTGTAGAGATATTAGGTTTGGGACTAGGTATTATATTTGGTTGAATATCTTCAACCTTATTTGGTATATCTTTGTTAATAAACTTATTTTCAACAATTACTTCTTTTGGAGAGTTTTCTACATCTATGGGAGCTGCTCCTAAAGCTGAGGCACTCAAAGGTTGTTGGTTAATCAAGTTTTCATCCATAACTAAGCCATTATTTGGAGGCATTGGAGCTTTTTGATTATTTTGAATATTATTGTTGCTATTTGGATTACTTAATAAAGAATTAGGAGTAGATTGAGCATTTGAATCGTAAATTGTAGTGTTTACTTGTTTCATTATATTATTTGGTGTATCTTCTAGAAAATCCAAAACTTCTGGTTCGCTATTTTGTTTTTTATGACTTCCTACACCCCATGAAGTCTTACTTATTATTTGACTATTTATATTATGACTAATATTAGAGTTTACTTGATTATTTTTATCATCTGTATTAATATCTTCAGGAAAAAATTTATTGTGTAAGGCATTATTATTTTGAACATTATTATTTAGTAAATCATCTTTATTTTGTCCATTCATAATATTTCACCTCTATTATAATAATACCATTAAATAAAAGTTATGTAAATTTATTAGAATAATAAATTGTTAAGATATTTTTATTTAATGTAAACAAAAATATCTTAGTAAGTTTACATTAATTGACTATATATATTATTTTGGTAAGATAAAATTTCTTTAGTATATGATAAAATTTAAATAAGAAAGATATTGTTATTATAAAGGGTTGATAAAAATGTATAAAAGGATAAGGAAATTAATTTTATTGATAATATTATCATTTTTTATAACAGGATGTAAAAATTATCGTTCTTTTATTTATAAAGTTGAAAGTGGCGATAGAATTAGAATTGAACTTGAAACAAGTAATGGATATGATATTGATGGTGATTTACCTTTTACTATAAAAAAAGATAATGAAAAACTATGTCAAGGGACTTTTATCAATTTAGAAGATTATGATAAGTATGTTAAAATGGTAAATGATGAGAATATTAATAAAATTATAACTAATGGTAATAAAAATGGTATGACTTATTTATTTTATAATCATAATAATGAAGAATGGAATTATATTATAAAAATTAATGATTCTAAAACAGCTGTTTTAATTGGTAATGTTATATCACAGGATTCAGCTGAACAATGTTTTAATAGATTATCTATGAATGTCGAATAGAGCAATTAATAATAATTGCTCT
>CANQZL010000021.1 GCA_947628325.1 uncultured Bacilli bacterium | reverse complement strand
ATGCCAATTATATTAATAATAATTAATAAAACAATTAAATCTTTATCATCTTCACTAAATTCATTATTAACATAAGCATTTAAATCATTTTTAACTTCATCAATATTTTTACCATCACTTGATTTGGTAACAAAATTATTTACATTAATATAAAATGGTCCATCTATAATATTTTTTTCTTCTTCTTTAATATTCGTAATAATATAATCTTTTAATAATGAAATAGCTACTTTTTGAGTTTCAACATTTAAATTAAAAATATCTTTATTTATTATTATATTTGATAATAAAGTTATAAGATCTTGGTTTTTAGAAGTAGCTGATTCTTGTTTTTTATATAATTTATCAGCTTCTTGTAAATCTCCATTACAAGCAATAATTAAGTTATTTCTTAAATTATCATTTTGATAAACTTGTTCATTACTTTCATAATCATAAATTAAATTTTTTAAGATTTCTTCAATACTTTTATTAGAATTATTATTAAACATTAGATTTTCTAAGTAGTAATAAAAGTTTTTATATATAGCAGATGTTTGTAAATTAGCTTTTATTAAATCAGCATCTTCAGAATATTTTTCAATATAAGGAATTGCTAAATCAGATTCTTTAAAAGTACTTAGGAATTCTTGCCATTTAACTTTTTGTTTTTCTTTTAATTGATTATCACATGCTAAACGTTTAAACCATAAATTAATTTTTTCTAAGACTAGTTGTTTAGCTTCATCACCATATATACCTGAGGTAACTAAGTCTAGAATGACGATAAAATTTTTATCTAAATTATAAGGATCTTCAAGAGTTAAGTATTTTTTTAACCAATTTAGAGATGGATTTATTCTTTTTAATTTTAAATTAACTAAGGAAAAGAAAATACTTGTTTTGGCTTGATCCTTTTTTAAAGCATTATTTAGTTCTTTATAAGTGTTTTCTTTATCATCTAAAAGCCAATAAGATAAAGCTGCTAAGGAATTAGCAAGCCAGTAATTGGGATTATTTAGTAATATTTCTTCTTTTAGTTCTTCTAAGGTATTTTTATGAATACTTGAATTTTCAATGGCTTCTAATAAAGCTTCAGTTACTCTTCTAACAGTATCATAATAGCCATATTTTTTTTGAATAATATTTTCATTAAACATTATGCTTTGACGAGCATTAGTAATAGTTGTTGTTTCACGAATCTCTTTGACTAAACTTTTTATTTCGTCATTTAAATCAGAAACTTTATTTTCTACACTATTTACTTCCTCATTAACTTGATTTACATTATTTATTACGCCACTTAATTCATCTGCTACACTTTTTAAATTTTTTTCTATAATATCTAAGTTAGCAGCACTTATTGCTAAAGCTTCCATTACGCCACCTCTTATTATATTATAGCATTAGTATTATAAAATTGTCATTAAATAACTATTAATACTTCCACTAAAAATAAAGATTAAAAACTCATAAAAAAGAATTATTAAGCTAATTAATATATATTTTTTTAATAATATGCGTAGTTTTCTTTTAAATTTAATATTTTTTCTTTTATTTATAATTATTTTTATAATATTTATGGATATTGAAAAAGATAATCTAATTAAGATAAGAATAAATATAAATGGTATTATATGATATATTAAACTATATAATAAAGAAAACTTAATATTATAAGTTTTTAAGGCATTAAAGATAAAACCTATTTCAAATGGATTATAATATATTTTAAAGATATTAGTTATTTCAGGTATTATAAGTATTCCAGATATAAAAACTATACCTATTTCTTTTGTTCTTTTACTAAAGTTATTAAAACTATTATTAAGTTCTTCTTTAATATTAATTTCATCTATTATTTTTGTTTTAGTTTCTTCATTTTGAAAAGTATAAAATAAGTATCCAGAAGTAAATCCAATTATTGATAATACTATTATAAATAAGTAAATGTACTTATGTTTTGCTATATTTCTTACCATATTCTCACCTACTAAATAATATTTACTTAATATTAAAAATATGATAAATTATATATAGTTTTGAGGTGATATAAATGAGTAAAAATAAAAAAACTATGGAAGTAGAAGAAAAAGAAGAAATAAAAAAAGAAAAAAAAGTAAAGGAAAAACCTATTAAAAAGAAAAGGACTGCTGCAGAACGTAATAAATTGTTTATGCAGATTGCTACTTGGCTTATGGTTTTAATTATGGTACTTGGTATTCTAATTACTATTTTCTCTCCTTTTATATTTAGTTAAAAAAGCTGAAAATTATTCATTTTCAGTTTTTTCTTTTAATAAATCTCTAATTTCTTCTAATAGAACAACTTCTTCTGGTTTAGGAGATGCTTTTTCCTCTTCGATTTCATTTTGCTTTTTCTTAGCAAAGAAACGATTCATAAACTTAATTGCTACAAAGATACAGAAAGCTGTTATTAGAAAGTCAACGATATTTTGAATAAATATGCCGTAACTTAAGTCAACTGTACGACCAAAAACTTTAAATGTATAGGATAAATTTGAAAAATCAAAACCACCTACTACAACACCTACTAAAGGCATAATTATATTATCAGTAAGACTTGTTACTATTTTAGAAAAAGCATTACCAATAATAACACCTACAGCTAAATCCATAACATTGCCACGAGCTATGAATTCTTTAAATTCTTTTATAAAACCTGAACTCTTTTCAGAAAGTTTATCAATATCTTTTTTTATATTTTTTTTACTCATAATTGTTACCTCAACACTTCTATTTTATATATTCAGGATTATTTCTTTTTAGTTCAGCAAAGTTATCATCTAAATTATTATATGCATCATAAAACTTATATCTAGTATCTTTATCCATATCATTGTTTTCAATAATTCCTTCAAAATTATCTAATTCATCTCTTAAATTAGTAATATATCGCTCTTCAAGCATATATATAACTACTTCTATTAATAAATCGTGATTACTAAAAAGGAAGTCATAAGCATTATAAATTTCCCCCATTGCTGCATATGCTACTTGTTCAATCATTTCATAAGCACTTATTTCTAAACGATCTACTCTTTTTTGATTTAAGAGAAAATCCTCTTCTGTAATTGTAAAGTCTTTGCCTCGTAAACCAAATGAAGCCATACAATATTTAATTAATATATGTGCTAAATCATCTTGTTGTAAAATCATGGCTTTCTTACGAGCATTATTTCTTGTTGATATATAAGAATACTTATTTGCACTATGTTCGCGTCCTTCAAAGACACTCTCATCATCAAATAAGACATATCTTATAGCATACATAGCATTATTAAATCCCTGGGACTCTTTAGTTGCAAAGAAAATATCATCGATATCTTGAATACGACAAGTTCTTAAATCTCTCATTGCATCACCTACTATCTACATTATAACATATCTTTTAATTTATTAATAATACTTTGTGTTTTTTTACTATCTTCATCTAATAATTCTATACGATATGTTCCAAAACCTTTTAAATTAGTAAGATTATTTAACAAATTTATTGGTTCATGATTAAAGATATGAGTATAACCATTTGTATATTGAACTAAATATTTTTGATTTAAATAATCTTTTAAATAACATAGTTCATCCTTAATATTAAATATATTATTTTTAATAATCATACATTCTATTGTTCCATAGACAATTATTTCTGATTTATTTTTATACATTATATTTTTTAAGGTATTAAGATTTGCTTCAATACTTAATGTTATACTTGAGACATTTAATTTACTTAAAGAATCTATGGTATAATCATTTATACTATTTAAATAATAATCACTATGTATTATATTATTATTCTTATAATTAATTATAGAACCTAATTCAGTACATAGTAATCTTTCATTATGATATTCTTTATATTTCTTATTTACTCTTTCTAATCTTAAATAAATATTACATTTATTTTTATATTTATTATATAAGTTTTCATTTGGAGTATATATAATATCTATATTATTATTTATAGCAATATTTAATTGTTCTTCATTTCTAACTAAAATACTTATCTTAGTTTTATTATTAGGACAAGGAATTATTTTTGGTATGTGGATATTATTTTTTTTAGGGAAACCTTTTCTTATTTCAATTAATTTATTTATAGCAGTTCTTCTTAATTCATTTAAATCTTTTATATTAATAAATATATTATTATCTATTTCAATATTTAGTTTAGATATAGTAAAGGGAGTATTTCCTAATTTAGATAATTGTTTTATTATACTATTTTTATCTATAGGACTATTTTTAGCCATTTCTGGCTTTATTCCTTTAATTTTAATAGAATTTACTTCATCTTTAATAATTAACTCTATATTAGTATTTAAATGAGCTTTAAAATTCATTTCAATATTAATTTTTTTCTCATTTATATTATTTAATTCTTTATTTAATAGAAATGATATTGTTTTTAAAACTTTACTACCTAATAAATCTTTTTCTTTTAGATTAGTCTTATTATCTATTTCACAAATATTGTTCTTAGAAATGCTTGATACTAATAAACCTTTTGAATTATATAAACTATTTATATAGGTACCTTCATTTATCTTATCAAAACGAATAGCATCATATTGATGAATATCTTCTTCTAATTTAATAGTTATCTTTTTATTATTAACTTTTATAACTTGTCCTATTAATATACCTTGATGATTAGATGTTTTACTATTAATTATATTATCTGACTTAAATAAATAACCTTTTGTATATTCACGATTATACGTAACTAATAAATTTTTTAATTCTTCTTTAGTTAATATCATATCTTTATTATTATAATAAGCATCTATTAAACGACGATATGTTCTAGTAACTACAGCAACATATTCTTTACTTTTCATACGCCCTTCTATTTTTAAAGAATCTATTTTAGAATCTAATATTTCTTTTAAATAGTTTAAAGTATTTAAATCTTTAGTACTTAGTAAATATCCTTCATCTTTTATTTCATTATTTTTAAAAAGCTTATATGGTAATCTACATGATCCTACACACATTCCTCTATTAGCACTACGTCCTCCATTTAAGGCACTAAATAAGCAATTACCTGAATAGCATATACATAAAGCTCCATATACAAAGATTTCTTTTTCAATAGGAATATTAATATTATTTATTTCTTCTAGTGATGATTCTCTATCAAATACAACTCTTTTACAACCTATATCTTTATAGTAAGAGATACCTGGATTGTTATGATTATGAGCTTGAGTAGAAACATGAATTTCTAAATTAGGAATTTCTTTTCTTGTTAGATTAATTAATCCTAAGTCTTGCATTATTACAGCATCAACATTATTTTCATATAGAAAATTTAAATATTTAAGACTTTCTTCTATTTCTTCATTATATATCATAGTATTTACAGTTACATAAATTTTGACTCCATATAAATGACATATTCTGATTGCCTCCACTATTTCTTCGTTAGTAAAATTATTAGCAAATGCTCGTGCTCCAAATTTTTTGCCTCCTAAATATACGGCATCTGCCCCATTATGAATAGCTGCTAGTAAGCAATCTTTATTTCCGACAGGAACTAGTAATTCAGTTTTCTTCATATAAATCACCGGCATTATTATACAAAAAAAGTAGCTTATATGCTACTTTCTATTTGTAATTTTAAGTCATTAATTTGTTTTTTGGCTCCGGTAACATTTCCTATTGAGTCTTCAATTAATTCGAAGAGTATTAATTTTTTAAAAACTTTATCTTTGGAAGTAATTTTTGATATTTTTGTTTCAAATCTATTTTTTATTATTTGGAAAAAAATTCCGTCTTGATTGGCAATTTTATTATCTTCATCTATTTTGATTGCAAAGATATAATTTTTATTTTCATCTAAATCAATTCTATTTAATATGAAATATCTATCTCCATTATTAAGATATATGATATCTTTTGGTTTCATTAGACACCTCCTAATGAACTATTATTTAAATTATCATATAATGATTGTAATTTTTTAGTTTCAACATTAATTTTTTTATTAATTTTATCTAATTCTTTTAAAATAGAATTATATTCTGTAGTTCCAATAATCATTTGTGATAGTTTTTGTTCTATTTTTCTTTTTTCTTCTTCAAATTTTTTCAAGTCTTTAGTTTCATTAACAAAATTTAAAGAAAATTCGTTATTTGGATTATTAGATATTGAATCATATTTTAATGAATTTTTATTACTTTTAAAGAAATAATTATAAAATTCATCAAGATTAATATATTTTTCTAAAGCTTTTTTTAAATCACCATTTTTAGGTATATAAATTTTGGCTTTAGCAACAATTTTAGAAATTAATTGATATTTTTTGGCACTTAAAGTTTTTTTATCAGTAGCCAAATTATAAAGTTGAGAAATTAAAAGATCATTATCTTCTGATAAAATTAGTTCTTCTATTGTTTTAATACTACTTATATTATATATTTCTTTTTCATCATTTTCGCTTTCATTTAAATTAGTCTCTTCATTTCTAAAGAAATTATTAGCATATAGAAAATATTCTGATTGAAAATATTCGTTAATGACATCAGGGAAATCTTTATAATTGATATTTTCATGCGGATATGGGGAACGCCATATTTTATCTTGACTACTTGCTTTTTTAAAATTATGGTTTTTGTAATAAGATTCTAAGCGATATTCATAGTCATAGATATCTTCATTTAATAGTTTTATTTCAGGAGCTGGGAAATTAAAGCCTGGTATATTTCGATTTAAATAAAGTAATTGATATACTTGTTGTGGGAAATTAACCTGCAAAGTATTAGAAAATATTTTTTCATATTTACGAGCATTTTTAGCAAATGAATGAGCTTTTTCTTTACGAATTCTTAAATTAAATGTTATTTTATCTTTATATGCAAGAGTTGCTTGAGGGATATCATATATTTCGTCTTTATTTATTGTTGAAAAATCAAGATATATTTCTATTAATTCCATTATATTATTATATTGTTCTAGTACTTTTTCATTATTAATAATATATTCATTTCCAATAGAAATACAATCTTTTTGTTGACCATTCTTATATGCTATTTTTCCTTCATCAAATAATTGTTGACGATAATTTTCCAATACTTTTATAAAGGTTTCATTGTATCTTTCATTATCATTTATTATCATATTCCCACTCCTATTATATTATTATATCATAATTGCTATTTTGTTTGAAAGCCTTTTAACCATTCATAATCTTTATTTGGAAGTATTTTACTAAAAACATTTATGGCGTCTTTAGTAAAGTGAAGTGTTTTATCTTTTAGTTTTATAAGACATTCATTTTTTTCTAATTTATAATAAATGACATCACTTACTTTTACTGATATATATACGACATTAAAATATATTATATTTAAAAAGACATGAAAGTAACCATTAGCAATCCATGTTAAATAACATGCACCTTCGTCAGTATATACTTTATCATAAGTGTTTTTAATACCTAAAGCAATTTTTAATTCCTCAAAATTGTTTTTACATTCTGGCATTTTATTAATTTTGTCAATATATACTGAATCATCTTTATTATTTGTTTTACTTACAGATATAATAGTTCTTATATTACTATTTAAAATTAAAAAAATAATAATTTCAATTAAGTTTAAAAGTAAAATATATTTATTTAATGTTAATTTTATAAAGATAATAAAGATACATGCTATTAATAAAACTATAGAAAGACTTAATGCATATGACTTGTTTTGGGTGCTTTCTTCGTTATTAGAATTTATTTCGTTTTTAACTTTATGCATAGATAGTTCAAAATCATTTATATATATTTCTGGATCATAACCAGTTATATTTTCGAATTTCTTTTCTTTAATTAATTCATTTAGTATATCTAAAGATTCCATTTTTAAATAGAAGTCTTTAATATCTGTTTTTAAGACAATAAAATTATTTGTATAATCACATCTAAAATATCTTATACCAGATGTTCTTATTTCAATTATTTCAGGTTTTGAATTACTTCGTGAATTAAACATATATATTTTATCTTGATTAGGAGAAGTCCAAATGAAGTATAAATCACCATTTAATAATTGGATTTTGCGAGTACTTTCTGAAATATTATATTTTTGCATTATATCATTTCTTAAAGAATCATAATAGCCGTTAGGACCTGTTATGTATTTCCTTATTTTATCTTCGTAATCTTCAATGGAAAAGTATCCTAATTTTCTTATTTCATTTAAATAATTATTTTTTTCGTCTAAGGAAAAC
This sequence comes from uncultured Bacilli bacterium, assembly GCA_947628325.1. Lineage (GTDB taxonomy): Bacteria > Bacillota_I > Bacilli_A > RF39 > UBA660 > Coprovivens. The sequence continues at coordinate 5,270 of CANQZL010000021.1, read as the reverse complement.
ATTTTGAAAACAATTTTTATTATGATATTAAATAAAATGAGTAAAAATAAAGCAATAATGTGACTTACGATATTGAAATTGCCTATTAATAAAGTAATAATTGCTATTATAAGCGGTAAAAATAATAAACCTACGTAGAGACCTTTTGAATAAGGACTTTTTTCAGTTAAATAATTATTATAATATTCTTGACGATATTTTTTTATTTTTTTCTCATATGTTTCAATAAATTTTTGATGCCCCATTTTTTTATTCTTTTTCATTTTATATACTCCTTTATTCTATCATTATAATATATTTATTAATGAGTTTAAAGCATAAATGATTATTTTAAATTAAAATTTTTAAGTTATATTTATAAATAAAAAACTACAATAATTATTTGTTATTGTAGTTTTAGTTTTTAGACATTTTCATTAACTGTTTCTTTGACAGGATTTTTAGTACTTATTACTTTTGTATTACATAATAAATCGTGTAAGCCTCGTTCATCATCTCTAAATAATATGAAACCAAAAATAATGAAGTTAGCAAAATATGAAATATTTGAAATAATTAAAGAAGCATTATACCAAGTAGTTTTACTACATGTAATTAAAACTATTAAGGAAGCTATTTCTGGTATTAAGCTGGTTACTAAGACACTTCTTAGAATAAATAAACCTGGATTTAGATTTTCACCTTTATTTGGTACTATCTGTAATTTAAATAGCTTTTTACCTAAAGTTTGTCCTTTCCATAAATAACTAATTACTCCAAAATATAGAAGTAATAAACCTGTTCTCATAAAAAGAATTGGTTTAGATTGTGTTTCAATATTATATTCTATATCTATTAATTCATCTTCATCTATATCTGATGATCCACTTGTTGAATGTAATAAGATATCGGTATATTCCTTCGTTGATGAAATATAATCATTATATTCGTCGTTAAAGACAGGAAGTAATCCAAATAATAATGCAGCAATAAACGAAACAATATAAATATCAATAAAATGTGCTAATAATCTTTTTATTTTCAAAATGTTCACCTCGTTTATATTATTATATCAAATTTTAAAAATTATTAAATCAAATTTATATAAAATTTATTATAATAAATTATTTTTTTGAATTGGCTTCAAATTCATAAAGAATTTTTACTGGTCGTGAATTTTCTTCAATGTTATTTGTCAAATATTTTAATTGATTATTATTTACAATTATTGCTCTAAATCTTTGGGAAAAGAAATCACTAAATAATTGATTTATATTATCATATTCTATGTAATTTACATCATCTAATTTTGTATCAAGCATTCTTTCTATATTTGTTGAATTTTCATCCATTAGTCCTATTTTTTTGCTATTTAAAGTATATATACTACGATTACTATTATTATCAAATGTTATAACATAATAGGTTTTATTTTCATAGAATGCAGTATTTAAATTATTAATGAAATCATATGTATATTGCATTTTATAAATACTACCTCCCATAGCAAGACATAATATTATTGTAAATATTTTACCACTTGGGTATTTATTATAAGAAATAGCAATGGCAATTAAGAATAATGCTAAAGATGAGATGTATACAATTGTACTTACTTCTAAAGCATGAATTCTAATAAGACCAATAAGAAAAACGATAAAAGTCAAAATTATTATTGAATTAAAAATAATATGTAAATTGTTTTTTAAAATATAAAGAATATATAATGGCGATTTTTTAGATGGTATTTTATTAACTTTTTCTTTAGTTTCTGGTTTCTTTTTAATAATTGTTTCTTTTTTAGTTTTTGACGTAATAATGTTTAATAAATTAATTTTAAATGGCTTTTTTTCATCTTTTATATTAAGTTTTTTAGAAATCTTTTTAGGTGATTGTGTATTTTTATTTTTTTTATCTTTTTCTTTTAATAAAACATTATATTTTACTTTGTTTTTATCAACTAATTGTCTATTTTTATTGGCTTTTTTTGGTGTGTTTTCACTTTTTTCAGTCTCGTTATTATTTTTTTTCTTTGTATTTAATGGAACATTATATTTTACTTTGTTTTTTTCTACTAATTGTTTTTCTTTATTAGGTAATGTTGAGTCTTCATTTAAAGCTTTTAACATTATTGTCTTTTGAAGTTCTCTTGCATTTTTTTTCTTAATATTGCGTTTTTGTTTTTGTGTTTTTGATTTTTTCTTCGCCATTTAATTTCACCCCAGATTTCTTTTATTAATATATCATATTTTTCTGAAAATTAAAGTAATAAATAAGTATTTTGACATTTTTTAGCAATTATCTTTAGGATTTCTTAATTTGACCTGTATATATTGCTTTTAATTTATATTTTAAATAATCATTACTATATTTTTGGTAGTCTTCTTTGCTGATTATTAATGATTGTATTTCACCACCTTCTATAGCTTTAATTAAATTATTTATATCATCATATTCATAATAATTTATATTTTCTAGATCTTTTAAATATTCTTTAATAGATTCTTGATTATTGGAGAGCATTCCTATCTTTTTACCTTTTAGTTTTGAAACATTATTATAGACTGTATTTGATTTGCGAACATAAATATTATAAGTTTCATAAGTATATTTATTACTATATATATTTTCTATATATGAATATTTATTATTTAAGTAAACAATATTATATATCATTATAATAGATGTAAGTAATGTAACAAATATTCCTATATTATATACGAAATTATTTGTACTAAGGTATGATTTAATAATAAATAATAATATTCCTATAAATAATATAAAAATACTAATAATAGTTAATGTATTTAAATTTCTAATTGTAACTAAGCCTATGAATAATAGTATAAAACTGATTACAAAAAAATTTATCAGGATAGCTGCTAATGTATATTTTTTTACCATAGAAATCCCCTCTAATGTGTGCTATGATATTATAAATTTTTAAAAAATGCAAATATAACTAAAAAAAATAAAGCAAAAAAGCTTTATTTATCTTGTAAACATTTTAATAAATCGATTTTAAACATATCTTTTGAAGCATTTTGTTTTGATATCATAATTCCTTTGTATGTAGTTAATTCAGATTTATGACCTTCTAATAATATATCAGATGGAGTAATAGTGTTTAACATTATAGTTTGTTCATTAACATATACAGTATATATTAATTTTACATCACCATGTACTTGAGAAAACATACTATCACTAGGTAATTTTAATTCGTATGTTTTAGTCCCAGCTTTTTTGTTTTGACTAGTCATTTCACCTACAAATTTACCATTTCTAAGAGCTGGATAATATTCAAAATTCAATTTTTTATAGGCAAGCATATTATATTTTTTTAATGCTCTTTCTAGTTTTCTAAATTCATTTTCGTTGATATAATCTAAAACAAATCCTTTCATTTTAATACCCCCTAAATTTTCTTTTCGTGCTTACATTCTAGCATGAATAAGCCAATCTCGTCAAATTTTGCTCTATTTTTAGCAAAAAATTATTTTTGATGCTTTTGGATTTATATTATAGCAATAAATTATTTATTTGACAATACTTTATTTTCATTTTATTGATTATTATTGAAATTTCCCGTTAAGTATATCATTGGGAAATAAGTTATAGAAATTAGTCAAGGACGAACAAAGTGAGTTCATCTTGATCCTTGACTAATTATACTATATATAATATTTTTACAAATAAAGTTTATCTTTATTTGCTAGTTATTTTATTAATTTGATTTTTATATTATTTAATTGTATTATACCTTTCATTGGTTTATTTGTCATTTAGAAATTGAGGTATTATAAAAATGAAAAAGACAAATTTTAATCAATTAAATTTAGAACAAAGACAAACTATTCAATATATGATTGATAAAAGACATTCCTTTACTGAAATTGGTAAAGCAATTAATAAGGATAGAACTACTATTTCTAAGGAAATTAAAAGAAATAGGTATGTTAAAAGTTATTTCTTTGATGCTTTTGATCCTAATGGCATTAAAATTGCAATTAATAAATGTAATCTACTTTTAAAACCTCCTTATGTGTGTAATCATTGCTATTTAAAAAACAAATGCAATAAACATAAACTTTATTATAATGCAATTAATGCTCAAGGAAATTTCGAAGAAAAACAATTTGATTCTAGATCAGGTTTTAATATTTCTCATGAAACTATCGATCAAATTGAACACATTATTGTTCCTCTTATTAAAGACAAAAAACAAAGTATTAATCAGGTTTATGCTAATCATTCAGATATTTTATATTTCTCTAAATCTACTTTCTATAATTATGTTCACAATGGTATTTTGTCTTTATCTGATTTAGATTTACCTAAAAAAGTTATTTATAAACCTAGAAAAGATAGGAATAACAAAAGAGATTATAAAAGAAAACTTGCTTTATTAAAAGGGCGTTCTTATGATGATTATATTAATTTTGTATCTATCCACCCTAAAATGAATATTTGTCAAATGGATACTGTTATGGGTTCTCAAGAGTCTAATAAATGCTTATTAACTATTATTATTGTTAAAACCAATTTTATGATTATTAGATTATTGGATTCTAAAACTATGTTTTGCGTTGATGAAGAATTTTCCAAATTAAAAGAAAAGCTTGGTATTAAACTTTTCTCTAAAGTATTTAGAATTGTTCTTACTGATAATGGTACTGAATTCTTTAATCCTAAAAATATCGAAATAGATACTATATCTGGAAATAAGACTTGTAATGTATTTTATTGTAAACCTTATTCTTCTTGGCAAAAAGGTTGTATCGAAAAAAATCATGAATATATTAGAAAATTATTTCCTAAAGGTACCTCTTTTGAAACTTTTTCTGAAGAACAAATTCATAAATTAGAAAATATAATTAATAACATTCCTAGACAATCTTTAGATAACAAAACTCCTTTTGAATTAACTCAAGAACTCTTTCCTGATTTTATTTCTAAACTTAATTATTTAAAAATTAATCCTGATGATATTTCTTTAAATCCTAAAGACTTCTAATCAATGAAAGGATTGTTTTTCAACAATCTTTTCATTGGCAAATAAGCCATTATATTAATTACTTTTTTCTTATTGTACGGGAAATTAGTCGTAAAAAGACTATATTACGTGCACTTTTTTGCGTGTAATATTTTTTCCGTAGTCAATATAATAAATCCTTTTTTTAATTTTTTCAAGTTTTCATCATGTAAAAATATTAATATTTCGGGACTTTACTAATATAATTTTTATTTTTATTGATAACGGGAATTTCCAATACTATTCAATAGTAAAG
>CANQZL010000020.1 GCA_947628325.1 uncultured Bacilli bacterium | reverse complement strand
TGCCAAATAATTTTTTAATTCTTTAGCAACATTAAGAGGAACAATTTCTGATAGTTCTTCTAAAGACGCATTTTGCATTTTATTTACACTACCAAATTTTTTTATAAGAGCTTTTTTTCGATGAGTTCCTATACCTTCTATATCATCAAGAATACTACTAATATTTCCCTTACTTCGCAATGTTCGATGATAGTAAATTGTGAATCTATGTACCTCATCTTGTATCCTTGTTAAATAATGAAATACATTACTCATTCTATCTATATTAATAACACTAAAATCAGAATAAATCAAGTCATTAGTACGATGTTTATCATTCTTCTTTAATCCAACTACCTGAATATTAAGATGTAAAAGGTCTAAAATTTCTAAAGCTGCTCTTATTTGATTTTCTCCTCCATCAACTATAATTAAATCAGGAAGCTCACTTTTTTCCACTAAAGCTCTTTGATATCTTCGATATAAAATTTCTTTCATTGTATTGTAATCATCATTTACATCCAGTGATACTTTATATTTACGATATTCACTCTTTTTAGGTTTTCCATCTATAAAGACTACCATTCCTGAAACAGCAAAACTACCAAATAAATTTGAATTATCAAAGGCATCTATTCGATAGATACTATCCATCCCAAGAAGTTTAGCTAACTCATCATTAGCTTCACTTGTTCTTGACTCATCTTTTTGAATTTCGGCAAATTTATTATCAAGATTCATTTTAGCATTATCATAAGCCATTTTAATTAAATCTTTTTTAACTCCTTTTACAGGAACCAAAATATTTGTATCAACAACACTTTTAATATTTTCAATACTTAAAGTATCTGGTATTAATATTTCTTTAGGAATTTCATTTTTTAAATAGAAATTAGCTATATAGTATTCAACATCATCTTCAATATCTAAATTAATAGGAAATATAACATTTTTATGGTTTAATAATTTACCATTACGAATAAATAATATTTCAATTGATAAATAACCATTATCAACATAATAAGCAACAACATCACGATTAATAAAATCATGTAATTCTACTTTTTGTTTATCTAAAACAATATCTATATATTCTAATTCTTTTTTTAGTTCTAAAGCCATTTCAAAATTTAATGATTCACTATAATTATTAATTTTTTCCATTAATTTATTTTTTAATATTTCATCATTACCTTTTAAGAATGACAAGATTTCTTGTTCCATTTCTCTTACTTTATCTTTATCAATATTCTTACTACAATATCCTAAGCATTCTCCTATATGATAGTATAAACATAATTCTTTTTTATTCCCTTCACACTTTTTTAATGGATATAAACGATTAAGTAAGTTAACTATTCTTCTTGCCGCATAGGCATTAGGATATGGCCCAAATAATTTTTTACCATCTTTTTTTCTTATATTTAAGTATCTAGAAACTTTAAGTCTTGGATAAGGTTCACTTATATATTCTATATAAGGATAACTTTTATCATCTGTAAGCATTATATTATATTTAGGATTAAATTCTTTAATTAAATTAATCTCAATAATAAAGGCTTCTAATTCCGAAGATGCTACTATATATTGAAAATCATCTATTAAACTAACCATCTTCGCTGTTTTACCAGTATGTACTCTATTAAAGTAAGAAGATAATCTTTTATGTAAGTCTTTAGCTTTACCAACATATATTATTGTTCCATTTTTATCTTTCATTTGATAAGAACCCGGTTTATGAGGTACTAAAGCTAATTTTTCTTTAAATTTCATTTTATACCTCCATACTTTCTAAATACTCATATAAAGCTAAACAACCTTCATTAATTAAAGAAAAAGCTGTATCAAAATCACCAGTATACCAAGGATCTTCTATCGTTCTTAAATTATTAGTATATTCCATTAATAAATGTATCTTATTATTAGGATCATCTCCTACTATATTTAATACATCTCTTTTATTTCTTTCTTCCATTACAATAATTAAATCATATCTATTATAGTCATCTTTTTTTAATTGAGTTGCAACATGTCTTTCAGTAGGTATTTTCATATCTTCTAACTTTTTTAAAGCAGCAGGATACATTGCATTACCTAATTCTTCCATACTAGTAGCTCTAGATACACAACTATATTTATATCTTTTATTATTTTTATATATTAAATCTTTAAATATCATTTCAGCCATTGGACTACGACAAATATTACCATAACAAATAAATAAAATATTATACATATTTATCGCCTCTCATCAAAAATATTATACTCTATATTTATTAAAAATAAAATATCTCTAAAAAGGAATCTAATATTTATCATTAGATTCCTTTGCTTTAGCTAGATTTGAATAAGATGAATGAGTTAATTTCATCATTAATTCATCATCAACTTTTTCCTCTTGATTAGTTTCCACAAGTTCCTTAAGAAGATCTTTTTCTTCAGGATCAGTACTATATTTTTTTATTATTTCTAAACTAGTTTTCATAGCTTCTAATTTATCTTTTTCATCTATCATAATACAACACCATCCATTTCTTCTTTATATCCTAACTCATGTAAGAAAGATTCAATCTTTTCCGTTGCTATATGTTTGCGATTAATAATCTTTTCTAACAAAACTTGAGCATTTTCTTTACCTAAAGATGTCGCATAGTCCTTAAATATTTGCAAGTACTCATCATCAGAAATACCTTTCAACTCCTCTAATGTATCATAAACCATATCTAAATTCAAATTAATCTCTTTATTTTTATATCTTTCAAATAAAATTTTATATATAGGTATACGTGAATTACCATTAGGTGTAAAGCTAAAATCAGGATTTAACGATTCATCACTATCAATATATCTAAAAGCCTGTTCTTTATCTATTCCTCGTATATTACCATTACCATCGACAACAAAATTACCACTATAAGCATCGAAATTACATGTAACAAAATCTAAAACATACTCTTGTAGTAATTGATCTAAATATTGTTGCTCTATTGGGCCACCATTAACAGCCCAATTATTTAGTTTTTTAGTTTCTTCCTGATTAATATCTAAATATTGTTGCTTAGATAAAGTCATTCGTCCATTTCCAATTTTTTGAACATCAACACTCGTTTCTGGGCTTATTATTTGCTGTAATTTAGAAACTGCAACTTGAACATCAGTCCTAAAGCTTTGACTTTGATATTTTTCCTTATCTACAGCTGGCTTAACTAAATAACTTTCACCTTCTTCTATAAACTTATACATAATACCTGATTCCCCTAAGTTTGCTGATTCTAATCTTACAATATCTTCATTTGAAATATTCTTTATAACACACAAAGAATTTTTAAATATTTGTAATTTACGCATTTCTTTAAGACAATCACTATCACCAGAAAAAATACGATTTGAAACATTTTCTAATTCTTGAACTTTTCTTAAAAGATCATATAAGGAAATTTCCCTTTTATAATATCTCTCTTTTAAAGAAGTAAGACATAAATCTATCTTGTTTGCTAAGATCTTACTTTTTTTATCGGAATTTACTAAACCATCATAAAATATTCCTAATAAGGCCTCATAACTAGAATCAATTTTATATTGCTCTAAAGCCTTAGCATAATCATCTTTTTTCTTTTTGTTGTAAGCTTCTTTATCAAACATAATTATTGGAATATCGACATGCAAAGTTTCACTAAAATATTTAGCAGCTTTAATTGTCTCAGGATTTGGAGCATCACCTACACAAGCAAATGCACATGGTAACATGTCTTTTCTAAAACCAGCAACTTCATTATAATCACAAGATTGGTAACAACTACTTTGATTTAAACTATCGATATCCATGAATAAATTACTTGTAGCCGTTGGTCTTAATTTATGACCACCATGTTCAACAAATAAATCACGTCCATACATAAAAAGCAAAAAGTCAGATGGTAAATTATTAAATAAATAAACTACTCCAGAAGAATCTCCAGATTTTAAAAACCAAAAACCTTTATCAGAAAAGCTTGAAGTAGATAATGTACTAGCTCCATCAAGTTTCGTCCATAAAGATGGATCTTCCATTAACATCTCAGAAAAACTTTTTTGTGACGTCTTCATTGATGAATCATAATTGTATAAACGATGAGCCAAGAAATTAAATGGTTCTCCATCCATCTTAATAATCGTAACCCCATACTTATTATTCGGATCATTAGAACTAATTCTTTGTTTTTGTAAACTACTAATATCTGTTAAACGTGTATTAAACTGTGCATTATAAATCTTTCTAAATTTATTAATAAGTTCATCAATATTATCACTATAATCTAAAACTTTTTGATTTTTACTAACTAAATTAGCAAATAATTCTTTAATTTCTGAAATATTATTTGTCTCAATTATCTTTTTCATTAAAATTATCAATTCAATATCCTTATTTTGTAACTTAATAGTATCTAAATATTCATTACCATACTTTTTCTTAATATCATCATACACATATTTTAATTTAGCAAAATTATCAAATTGAAAATTATTAAATACCCTCATCATCCCTTCAAGGCTTACAAAACCAAATAAAGTTGACAAATTATTTTTTAATTCCATAATATCATTTCTATTTAAAATATTTGAGACATGTTCTTTTATTGTTAGTTCATAATTCTTAAGTTCATTAAAACTCATAATATTATAACAATTATTATTAACTATAATCTTTCTTAAATTAACTATATCACTTTCTGTTAATTCATGTTGATGTAACAACACATCATTAATTAAAATACTAAAAGAGCTATAATTCATAAAAGCAAAATGAATTAAACGTTCATTATCTTCAAATAATTTAAAATTCTTAACAAATTGCCAATAATTTAATACTTCACTACTTCTACCATCTTTAATCATTTTGCTTATTTCATCAGCTGCTTTTGAATTATACTTTAATAAATCTAAAGTAACTGAAAGACCCATAAGAGGATAGACATATTTGACTAAATCATAAGAAAGTAATGATGTATTTTCAAGAAGATTAACCTTATTAGCTCCTTTAATTATCTCTTGAGTATTTTTAGATACTTCACAAATTTCTGATGGTAAATCATTTGTATCAAAATAATCAAATAACCTAATTACAGTCTTAAAATTACTAAATAATTCTTTAATAAATACCTGTATAATATAATTATTTTTAAATATCATAGGATCTAATTCTTTTTGATGAATAAGCAAATAATCAATCATTTTTTTCCTTAAAAATTCATCATTTGCATCAAACAAATTAAAATTCACCATTTTTGTAAATAAAGTAACATCAACATCAGTTAAATCAAATATTCTAAAGTCATTAATTAATTTAAAATTTTCAATAGTTTGTAAACTACTATCCGTTTTTAAAAAAGCAGAAGCACATAAAGGCAAAACTTTTTTTAATATTTCTTCATCGTTTAATATTTCTTTATCATTAATTTCCAAATATAATTCAGGTCTAATTGCTAAAGCTTCTAAACATAATTCTCGATAATAATCATTTTTATCAATTTTCAAAATGAAATAAGGATTACTCTTAATATATTGAACTAAAATATCATAATCATTACGTAACTCTTCACTTAAATTACTAAATATATCATATTTCCCTAGTGCAAATAATTTTAAAACAGTTTCCTTAGTTTCTACTATTTTATCTATATTATTTTTTACTAATGGAAAACTTAATAAACCAGGATGCTTTAAAATAACACTTTTTAATACTTTAATAAATTCATCATCTAAATTATCAACGTATTGAATTAAAGATAAAGGGTTTTCCATAAAATACTTTTTGGCATAAAAACTAGCCAAATCTTTTTTACCATTTCTATAAATTGAAACAATAATATCCGTTTTGAAAGGAAATTTATCTAGTAACTCTTTAATCTTTATTTTATAATGTTCGTCATCTAAATTATTAATATTTAATAATAATAAATTAAATAAATATCTTTCTTTACTATCAATATCAATTCCTTTTAATTCCTCTACTCTAACATGATATTCATCATTTAATTGTTTTAATTCATCATTATAAATATTTTTCTCAATATAAGAAAATAATTGCCATAAGAATTCATCTTCATCTTTACTTTTTAAAGTATCTAAAACATCTTTAACATAATCTTTATTATTGTTATAAAACTCTATATTCGATGTTAATAAAGAAAATAAAGAATTATAATCAAGATTTAATAAAATATCTTTAGGAATTAAAATTTTAAATTTTAACGCATAAGTTAAGGTATGCAAAGAAGACGTATTTGAAAATTTATAACCTGATTCAAAAGCTTTAATAAATACCTCATCAATACTACTAGTAACATGATCAATAAATTCAGGATATGCTTGAACTAAAGAAACTAACTCTTCCTTACTAAAAATAGAAGAAGGTATATACTCCAATAAAGATTTATTTATTTCAACAAGTTCTAAAATAAAACTATGATTAAGCTTATTAATTAGTTGACCTACAATAGCAGGATTAGTAACAACAACCTTTCTTAACAAATCTTGATTACAAGCAATTTCATCATCACAATATAATAAGATTCTTGGTTCTTTAAATATATATGAATATATTAAATCAGAATTATGTAAAATATCTTTAAAATAAATAACGAATAAAGGTTGTTTATCAATTTGATTCCTTAAATAAGCTAATTCCTCTTCCGTAAAGTTTAAATTTTCAATTACTTTTTTTAAATTACTATTATTTACTAATACATCTTCATTAGGAAAATATCCTGCTAACAAAGCCCTCTTTACAACATTTCTAGAAATTCTACCAGTAAAATACTCAATAAATTCACTATGCCCTAAATTAACCATTTTTTCAATAATATAACATCTCATATCATTAGAAGTACAAATAACTAAGTTTCTTTTAATCTTATCAAGACTTAAATAAGGCAATATCTTATCAACTAGCAATTTATTATAAAATAAATCATTAAAATCTAATTCATTAAATATATTGTAGTCTTTTTCCTCAATATTCTTAAATAATTCAAATGATTTAACATTAAACAATTTAATAAGTTTATTGATATTTGAAATACTATACCCTTCATGATATGCTTTAACAATAATATTATGTGAATCAATAACATATCTAATATTGCTATCATTAGCTAATTGTTCAAAACAATACATTATTTTTTCTTCATTATCTTTCGTTAAGAAATGACAAATGAGTTGCCAATTATAAAATGGATTTTTTATAAAATCATCTAAAGTATATCCATTATCAATAAGTAATTTTAAAATACGACTATTGAAAAAAGTATAAAATTTTAATATTGAAAAGTCTTTCTTCTTAATAAATCTTTCCACTATACCATCAGCTATATAACGACGCTCCATAACATAATCAGGTGGTACATTACCATTAACTAAAGATAAAATTTTATCCACTATTAAACCAATCTGTGGAAAATCGCATCCTTTACTTACATATTTAATAATATCTAAATGATTATTTTCCAAATAATGCATTACTGTTGGAAAAGTTAATAGTGAACTTTCTTCATCTATGTAAGAAATAAATTCATCAAAAGGCATATTATTTAATGCTGCTTTCTCTAAAGCTTCAGGGGTTGGTTTACTCTTTAAGACTTCTAAATACATATCCGAACTATAAGCCAAAAATTTATTTTTTAATAAAGGAAAATCTCTAACATAATCTGGTAATTTTAAATAAGCATCATAAGTTAAATCAGCAAAACCAAAATCATCTAATATATTATCAAATAAATATCCTTCATCTAGTTTTGCCTTTAAAAATATCTCATAATGACCTTCTTTAACAAATTTAGCAAATATTTCTAAAGGTATTACTCCCACACCATACTTATCTACATACTTTAAATACATATCATAAGTTAATTTATCTAAATAAGCTCTGTTATCAAAAGATAAATAACTACCTTTAAATAATACTTCATAATCTCCATGTTGCACAAAGCATGAAGATAAAACACTATTATAATTAAAAAATTTTATATAAGCTTCACTAGTAAGACCAATTTGAATTAAAGCTTTGCCAACTTCCTCACTAATATTAAAATAAAGATACCTAGGGAAATCAGCAATCTTATCAAACTCTTTATTAACAATATAACTTAATAATGTGATTGAATTGTTATTTAAATTATTACATCTACCCTCTTTAATCATCTCTAAAACAAAATTAAAGGCATTAATATCAGTTAAAATATTGCTTATATACTTTATATTATCATAATAACCTTGTAAAGCTAAATATTTATTAATAACATAAGAATATCGCAAAGTATTATTATCTTTCAACAATTCAATATCAACGTTATTCTTAACTAAATAGTCAAATACTCTTTCACCAATTGCTTCAATAGGAGCTTTAAATAAAGCCTCAAAATTACCCTTATTCAAAAGACTTAATAATAAATCTTCACTTTTCTTATAATCACCATCAATAAAAATATAATCATTATAAGAAAAATCAGTAGCTAAAGATACTAACTCTGAAGTAGGATTTTTAGCTAAAACTAATGCTTTAACTCCACCTTTTACAATCATATCTTTAATTAAATCATTATCTTCTATAAATGATATATCATTGTTATAATAAAGTAAAATATTATCTAGAAGAGCATTAATATCAAAATGATTACAATTATTAACTATTGCTTTAAACAAGTTATTCATTTTATCATTAGAATAACCAACATTATTTAAGAATTCTTTTAAAATATTTTTATCACCATTAATAAACTCATATGCTATAACACTATAAGCATAAGAAAAATATTTATCTAAAATGTTAGAAAGCAAAGAACGATCTTTTAAGTACATTGTTAAAAGAATTTGATCTTCTATATTAGAAGCATTTTCCAAAATATCATTCAAACTATACCCTAAAGAAAGACAATAATCTAAATCTTTTTCATCATAAAGTGCAAAATGAGATATAAAATAATCCTTATCTTTCTTAGATAAATAATTTAAAACATCCTGATAATAATCATCTGGTAAAATAAACTTTAAAATTGCTATTTCACCAATAGTTTGCATAAATAAATCATAAAATTCGAAATTATGACGATACTTTTCTAAAAAGCTAAAATAATCATTATATAAACGATTATTAATATTTAAAGAGAAAAACTGATTATAATCAATAGTGTTTTTACTAGTTGGAATATAAGAAATATTTTCAAAAAAATCATCAACTAAAATTTCAGTTATTTTTTTTATATCATCCTGCATATTAACACCACTCTATCATTATTAGTATAGCATAAACAAAACTTTAAAGATATAAAAACATGTTATAATACTTTTAGGTGGTCATTATGAAATTACTAAATGAATCTTTAATTGAAATCAAAAAGTCTAAATTTATTGGCTTATACTATGAAGTAACCAATATAGACGAAGTTAAAAATATATTAGAAGTCTTAAAAAAAGAGCATAAAAAAGCTCGTCATATGCCATATGCTTATAAAATAGGAAATACAGCAAAAAAAAGTGATGATAAAGAACCTTCTAATACTGCGGGACTACCCATTTATAACATTATCGAAAGAAAAAACTTAAATAATTGTTTAATTGTTGTCATAAGATACTTTGGTGGTATTAAATTAGGAGCTGGTGGATTAATTAGAGCATATAGTGAAGCAGCCAATCAAGCAACTTTAAATATTTAATTTTTTTCTCCCTAAAATAAGCAAAATTTGACTATATTATAAACATTATTTAAAATATTCTTCATAAGGGGGATTTATATGAGTCAAATAAATCAACTTGAAATAGAGTTAAACAAAATTACTAGTATTTTACCCGATAATAACAGACTTAAAGAACTATTTTCTACTCTTCCTAAATCAAGTAAAGAAGTATATGAATTATCAAGTATTTACTATGTAAATAGACAATATGATGAACTATATCGTGATAGTGATACTATTCATCGTAATTTAGTTGATCAATTAGAAGATTGTGTTAATAATCATAAAATATTTAAAACTATTGAAATCTTCTCTAATATTTTAAAATCTATTGAAGGAAATACAAATTATAGTTTTAACTATCTTAAAAGATTAATTTACGCAATGCGAAAAGACAATAAAGATGACAAAGCTAGACAAGAAGCTAAAATTGAACTTATAAGTATTTTTAGAGAATATAAAGCTAAAGTAAAAGAAAATTTTATTAGAGGAAACCTTGATAAACGTATAGCCGAAATACTACCATATATAAAGAAAAAGAAAAATACTGATCGTAAAAAAAGACCAATGGATGTAAAACAGTTTAAATATTATGTAACAGTTACTGATTTTAAATATGGTATTCAAAAAGCTATTAAAGAAAATCTTAATATTTATGTTATAGATGATAATTTATTTAACAAATTACTTGAAACTGTATTTGCTCATAATCCTATAGAAGCAATCAGTAATATTATTAAATTAAAAGAGCCACAAAATTATGTCATCTATGAACAAAATAGAGATTTTAAAACATTAAAAAGTAACTATGAAAAAGCATTAAATGAGTCTGTAAAAAATGAACCTTTAGAGTATAAATGGCTTATTTTAGAATTAATGCAATATTTAATAAAATGTCATAAAAATAATGTAAATCCCGATAACAAAGAAATTCTAAAAGACAGAGAACAAATCAAACAAAGTGATTTATCGCTTTTAAATACTATAGTTGATCACGCAAGTGGTTGTAATTGTTCTATTAAATTAGATGCTAATAATAAATTTGTTTTTATAAATAATCAAGCTCTTAGTAAAACTGAAGAAGAAAAATGTGTAATGTATAAAAACAGATTAAATCAAATTAAATCTTTCCATAATAAATTATTTAAATATTATAAAAAATTAAATGAATTATTTAATATTTCCAAAGATGAAGAAGAGGAAGAAGATTTAATAGATATTACTCCTTGGTTTAAAGCTGAAAAAATAAATAACCTAGTATCTTTAATTGATCAAGAGCAATTAAATAATTTAACATCAGAAGAATTTAATAAACTAAAAGATCTTTTACTTGAAAAAGGTATATTATGGGCATATATAAGTGATAATATAGATATTCAAACTATAAGTAAAATAATTAATAATTATGCTAAAATAAATAAAACTTGTCAAATTGCAAATCTTGATATTAATAATCTTCAACAATTAATAAAACAAGCTAATTTATATAATTATGCCAATGACTTATTAATAGGTTTAATTGGAATAGAAAATGCAGCTAAAGTAATTAGTTTTAATCAATTTGTTCCAGGACCTATAACAGATGATGTAATTAGACTAAGATTAAGAAAAATAATTGATTTAGCAGTACGTAGTGAACGTATAAATAAAAGTAGTCTACCATTTAATTGTAATACTAAAAAAGGCGATTATACTCTTTTAAGATATCACAATAATAATCCAGATATTTTTACAAGTGGTATAGACACCAAAACTTGTTTCTTTGTTTCTATAAATGAAAATGATTTCTTCTTTTATAGTCTTTTAAGTAAAAATGGATATGTTGTTAAAGTAGTTAATAAAGAGGGAGAATTAATTGCTAGAGCTTCTTGTTTTAGAAGAAATAATGTTTTAATGATAAATGGTATAAGACTTAGAAATAATAAAATGAAAGCCAATAATCAAGAAGAAACAAATGAAATGAAAACAATCGTCGATTTAATAACTATTATGGCAAATAAAATGATTGAACTAACAACTAATGACAATTGCCCTATTGATTATGTTGTCTGCAATAAAGCAGGAATATTAGAATCTGATTTATTTGATAATCGTTTTGAAAAAGTTGATTCACGCTTTTTTGGAGTACCTTTAAATACACTTGGTGAAAGTTGGGAAAAATTTGTTCATACTTATGATAATGAAGACGAAAATTTCTTCCAAGAAGTATCTGTTGATCCTGAAAAATGCTTTACAACTGATTTCGGTAATCACTACCCTGCTTTCCTAATTGCTTCTCGTAATAATATGGGCTTAACTTCCCCTAGAGATATGCGATATGATGAAGAAGACGATATATATGAAAGACCTAGAAAACCTGTTGAAACATATCTTAAAGATGAAATAAATAGTGATATAATTGCTCTAATTAATCGAATTAAAGCCTTATCTTGTTTCAATGGAACTAAAGAAGAACAGGAACAAAATATCAGTAATTATCATTTATTAAGAAATATAGATGATATTAAAGATGTTGTCTTAGGTGATGATTGGTACATAATAACAAGAAATGATGATAGTAAAGAAATAGTCTTAGCTAATCAAAATAATAAAAAATCATTAATAGAAATATCAGGATATACTTCTATAATATATGATAACGATGGTAAATTAAAACTATATAAAAAATAAGAAATGCCACCCCATTTCTTATTTTATTTTACTAAATCTTTTATTTTATCTATATCTATATATCCAATAGATTTATTAACTTCTTGACCATCTTTAAAAACTATTAATGTAGGAACACTCATTATCCCAAAATTTTGAGCTAATGTGTCATTTTCATCAACATCTATTTCTAAAACATCATTATCCTTAGCAAATTCTTCTAATACAGGATGTAACATTCGACATGGTCCACACCAACTAGCACTAAAATCTACTAACCAAGTTCCCTTTTTAATTATCTTTTCAAATTCATCTTCACTATTTAATTTTTTTAACATAAAGTATCCTTTCTAATCACTACTACTTTCATCTAAAGTAATTTTACCACTATCAATTAGTATTTGAAGATTTTCTTCAGTTATAACTTTATATTTAACTAAAATATCCATTGCTTTTTCATTAAATTCATCTTTATCCTTAGTATCTTTATATTCTAAAGCTAAAGAAGTTATTTCATCTAATGAACTAAGTGATGAACCAAAAGTTTGTTTTAATACTGGAAAATTAACAACATCATCTACTAATGAAGGCTTAATATCAAGATTCATAAAATTACAAGTAAATTTAAATACAAATGATACAAAATATAGAATTATAACAGATTCAATAAAGCCAACTATAGCTCCTAGTATCTTATTAGGTATACCTAAAAGAAATATTAAAGATAATACTTTATCTACTAAACCCGTAATCTTACAAATAATCTTTATTGCAATTAAGAATATAATTAATAAGGCTAAAAATGCTATTAATTCATAAACAATAACATTTAAAACCGATACACCTTTAAATAAACCACCAAATTTAAAAAATGGTAAATGAGTATATAAAAATACTGAAATAGGATTTTTAAGTATATAAGCAGCTATGATAGCAATAATTAACCCTATAATTCTAATACTACTTTGTAAAAAGCCTTTCTTTAAACCAGAATAAGTTCCTAATACTAGTATTAATATAACAACTACATTAATAACAGCAACAACTGTATCATTAAAATTTAAATTAAATAACATATTTTTCACTTCCCTACTTTAATTATATTATAATTTAGATGATTTTAAAAGCAAAATATGGTAATATACATTTGAGGTGTTCTTATGAAATTTAAAGGGGCTAAACCAACAACAATTGTCTTTAAAGTAAGCGATAATATTAAAAACATGATGATCAAACATTATAGTGATATGAAATGTGATAAAACTCCTCCATATGCTATATTTCAAGTAAAAGATATTGATTGTGTAACTACTTTATATGAATCAGGTAAAGTTATGTTTCAAGGTATAGGAGCTGATATAGAAGCTAGTTTCTGGACAGAACAAGAACGTATTTTAAATAATAAAATAATTGATACTTCAGGAAAAGATAAAAAGACTAAAAATGATAAAAAAGAAATTACTATTACTGAGAGTTCAATAGGTTCTGATGAAGTTGGTACAGGAGACTATTTTGGTCCATTAGTAGTTACAGCATCATACGTAAGCAAAGAAAATATCTCTTATATGAAAGAATTAGGAGTTAAAGATTCTAAAAAATTAAATGATGAAACTATTATTAAAATAGCACCTGAAATAATTAAAAATATTCCTCATACTACTATTATACTAACTAATAAGGAATATAATGATTATCATAGTACTGATATTAATATGAATAAAATTAAAGCTATTTTACATAATAAA
>CANQZL010000019.1 GCA_947628325.1 uncultured Bacilli bacterium | reverse complement strand
AACCAACCATTAATTAATTCTATTTCCATAGGAGATATTGGTCTTCCTAATTCCTCTTGAAAAGTTCTAAAAATATCCTTACTAACATCTTTTTTAGCATCTACTAAAATATTATCACTAACTATATCATAAATTCCTTTTAAATTTACAACTTCATTATATCTACTTTCCACATCCTTGATACTTTCTAAAGTAACTAATCCCTTAATCATCAAAGAATTAAAAGCTTCCATAGTTCTTTGTTCATCTAATCCTAGAGAAGAACTAATTAAATCAACTTCAAACGCCTTATCTAAACTATTATCAAAATAAACTAAAACTAAGAATTCATCTAATTTTAAATTATTATCCAAAGCAACTCTTATTATATAATCATTTATAATTAACTTTTTAGAATTTAATAACTTATACAACTGCTCCTTCATTTAACCACTTCTCCCTATTATTAATAAGATAATCTATAATAGATTCTTTATCATTAGATAATTCTTTTTTCAATATTAATCCCTTTAATTCATTATACACTATACCAATAATTTTACTAGGTTTAATTTTTAAAGCCTTACATATATCTTCTGTATTAACCTTAATATCTTTAATACTTGATATAACTAAATTATTATACATAACGGAAATTATCTCTTTATCAATTCCCATTATTTCTCCAGCCACCATAGATAAATATAAACCATATTCAAATAAAATATTTTCATCTATCATACCATATTTTATAATAGCTTTAATACTATTTATATTATCTTTTTCTTTTTTAGAAAAAGGAAACTCTTTTATATTCAATTGACTATACATACCACATATATCACTAACATAAACAATATCTTTATTATATTCAATTCCCATATATGTTAAAAAGCCTAAATCATTAAGCATTTTCAAACCATTTAAAGCATTTTTATTAATTAAAATTTTAGTTAATTCATCTTTTATTCTTTCTAAAGACAATTGTTCTATTAAATAATTATTTTTCTTTAATTCTTCATATAAATTATCTTCTATTTTAAAATCAAGAGTTGTTGCAAACCTTACTGCTCTTAACATACGAAGAGGATCCTCATTAATACGATCTTCTATATTACCAACACATCTAATAATTTTATTTTTTAAATCTTCTTGACCATTAAAAAGATCTATAATACTTTTATCTTTACTCATACATATCGTATTCATCGTAAAATCTCTTCTTTTCAAATCTTCTATTAAATTATCAACATATTCTATTTCCACTTTTTTACGACTACCATTATACTTTAAATCACGACGATATGTTGTAATATCTATTCTTATATCATCTGTTACTATTTTAACTGAACCATATTCATTAGAAGTAGGATTCATATCATCAAAAATATCCATAATCTCTTTTACTCGTGCATTAGTACAAATATCTATATCATTAGTCGATAATCCTAAAAGATAATCTCTAACATAACCACCTACTAAATAAGCTTCAAAACCATTATCTTCTATTCTACTTAATATTTTTATTATATTCATTAATATCCCTCTACATAATTATATCATATATTTAAAAATTATCTTTAAGCAAAACTATTACTAGACACTAAAAAAGGTAAGAAAACTCTTACCTAATACTATCAATTTTTTCATTATAATTATCACTTTTACATATATAAGAACCACTTACTACCATATCAGCTCCTGCTTCTTTAACTAATTTAGAAGTTTCAGCATTAATACCTCCGTCAACACTTATTATATAATGATAATTATTTTCTTCCCTTAAATCTCTTAATGTCTCTATTTTATATAATATATCTTTCATAAATTCTTGTCCACCTTTTCCAGGTTTAACACTCATAACTAATACTTGATCAAGATGATTTAGTAAGGGAACTATATGACTAACTTTTGTTTCTGGACTAATAGCCAAACCAACTTTCATATTAGTATGTCTTATCATATTAATAACATCTATCGGTCTACGATGAGATTCAGCATGGATAATTAAATATTCAACATTCTTAATCTTAGCTATCTCTCTTACATATTTATTTGGTGAACAACACATTAGATGAACATCTAATTTTTTAGTACAATTCTTAAACATTGTTTTAATATCTTGAACACTAAAATTAGAATTTTCAACAAATATTCCATCCATCATATCAACATGAATATAATCAGCATTTGATTCATCTATTTTTTTTATCGTTGTTTCTAAATCGTAATTACTATTAATAAATGATACTGCTACTTTCATTTTTCTAACCCTTTCAAAAATAATAAATAATTATTATATCTTGATTGTAATATCTTTTTATTCTTTACAGCCTCTTTAACTCCACAAATATTTTCTTTATCATGAAGACAATTAGCAAATTTACAATCATACTCTTTAAATTCAACAAATGTATTTTTAAGTTCTTCTTTACTAATGCCATTTAAGTCTAAAGCTGAAAAACCAGGAGTATCAGCTATATAACCATCACATACTTTATAAAGTTCAACATGTCTTGTCGTATGTTTACCTCTTCCTAAAGCTTCACTTATTTCATCTGTTTTAATATTTAAATTTTCATCTAATCTATTAATTAGACTACTTTTACCAGCACCCGTCTGACCTGTCAGAACAACAATTTTATTTTTTAAAAACTTCTTAATTTCAATAGTCTCCGAATTATAAAAAGTTTTAATTCCAATCATCTCATAATAAGCTTTTAAATTTTCAATAACTTCTTGTTCTTTATCATTCAAAAGATCTATTTTAGTAAAACATATAACTGGTTCAATCTTATTAAAAGTTATAACACTTATAAGTTTATCTAAAAGTTTTAAATCCAAATCAGGTTTTTTAGTACTAGTAACAATAAGTGCCATATCGACATTTGCTATTATAGGTCTTTTTAATTCATTCTTTCTAGGTAATATATCTAATATATAATTATTATCTATATCTATTTTAACGTAATCTCCAACCATTGGTGATATATGATCTTTTCTAAATCGTCCACGGGCTTTACATCCATAAAGCATATCATCAACCTTAACTGTATATAAATTGCTTATTATTCTTACAATTTGACCTATCATTAAACACCTATTCACAAACTTCTTCTAGTGGATTACAAGGTGCTTCTTCCTCTGCCCCTTCTATTGCTACTTTAATTGTTAAAGTAGTTCCACTTGCTACCGTATATCCTTTAGATCTACTTTGTTCAAAAATTGTACCTACATTATAACTAGTATTAGGGACTTCTTCAACAATCAATTTTACCCCATACTCATCACAGAATTTTTGAACATCAGCTACTGTATATGAACCATCAGTAAAGTCTGGATATTTTGTAACTATATCAGGAATATAAAGAGTTATACTATCTCTAGCTCCTAAACGAGTACCTGGTTCTACATCTTGATCCATAATAATACCATCTTGATATTTTTCTGGATCATCAACTTCTTTTTTCTCAATATAAACATAAATATTATTTGCTTCAAGCATTCCTTTTATTTCTAAATAATTTTTACCTTTATAATCTTCTATTTCTATTTTAGAATCACCAGTTGATACATATATTGTAACCGTTGTTCCTTCTGTACGTTTTGTTCCTTCGGCCGGATTAGTTTTTACTACATTGCCTTCAGGAATTTTATCATCACTAATTTCAACTGTATCATCAGCTACAACAAAACCAGCATCTTGAATTATTTGAATAGCTTCACTTACTGTTTTACCAGCAACTTCTGGAATAGAAATATCTTTTTGCTTTAAAAATGTTGGTAAAAATAACACAAGAGCTGCAACAATTACTACAAGACCTACAAAAATTGAAGCTAAAATAACTAGTAATTTGTTTTCTTTTTTTACTTCTTCATCTGTAACTTGTTTCACTTTTATTTCCTCTTTTTTCTCTTGATTTTCTTCGACACTTATTGCTTGCTCAACTTGTTTCGTAAACTTTTTATTATCTCCATCTAATTCTGGATATTGATAAACATACTTTTCTTCATTAATTCTCGATTCATCTAAACAAGTTTTCAAATCTTCATACATTTCTCGTGCATCATTATATCTATTTTTAGGATTTTTAGCTGCACTTTTTAAAATAATATTTTCTACACTCTGAGGAATATCAGGCAAAATTTCCCTTATACTTGGTAATGGTTCTTTTAAATGTTTTAAAGCTATTTCAACAGCATTATCCCCACGATAAGGTAAAGTTCCTGTAAGTAATTCATACATCAAAATACCCATTGAATAAATATCACTTTTTAAGGTACTTCCTTTACCACTAGCTTGTTCTGGTGGTAAATAATGAACAGAACCCATTACTGAATTAGTTTGAGTTAACTGAGTTGCATTCATAGCCATCGCAATACCAAAATCAGTTATTTTTACCAAACCATTTTCTAATATCATAATATTTTGTGGTTTAATATCACGATGAATAATATATGAATCATGAGCTACAGAAAGTCCATCAGCAATCTGCCCCATTATATCTACAACTTCAGAAACCGTTAACTTACCACGTTTTTTTAATAAATCCTTTAAATTTTTCCCTTCAATATATTCCATAACAATGAAATATTGACCATTATCATCACCTACATCATATACTTCTACAATATTAGGATGACTTAAACTACTAGCATTTAAGGCCTCTCTTTGGAAACGTCTAACAAACTTTTCGTCATTAGATAAATCACCACGTAAAACCTTAACAGCTACATCTCTATCTAAAATAGTATCATAAGCTAAATAAACATTAGCCATTCCACCTTCACCAATCGATTTTATTATTTGATAACGATCATTAATTTTTTGTCCCTTCATAATCATTCCTCGTCACCACTTTCTAAAGATAAGTAAGCAACTGAAATATTATCGGTTCCACCTCGAGCATTACTTTTCCTAATTAGTTTAATAACCTTCTCTTCTATTTCAAGTTCATCATCATTTAAAACTTTCTCAATCTGTTCTTTTGTTAACATTGAAGTAAGTCCATCACTACAAAGTAAAATACCATCTATACCATTATTGCTAATATCAACATCAAAAATATCAAGATCAGCCTTTTCTCCACTTCCTAAAGCCTTCATCAAAACATTACGTTTAGGATGATATTTAGCTTCTTCTTCTGTTAAATCTCCAGCAGCAACTAGCAAATTAACTAAAGTATGATCATGCGTAACCTTCGTTAACTTTCCATTCTTAAAAACAAAACCAGATGAATCACCAATATTTCCAAATATTAAATAAGAATCAGTAAGAAGAGCCATTACTGTTGTCGTTCCCATTCCAATACTATCAGGATACTCTTTCGTATGATCTAATATTTCTTGATTTATTTCAGAAATATTTTCTTTCATCCAATTTATAGCATCTAACTTTGTTCCAATAGAATTAACTTCTGAAAACTTTTTACCTAAATGAGTAACAGAAATAGAACTAGCCACTTCTCCAGCTCGATGACCTCCCATACCATCTGCTACTATCATTAAATATTCATTATTAGCATTTTTTAAAATAGTTACAGAATCTTCATTATGATCTCTAATTTTTCCTGAATCAGTTAAATAAAATGATTTCATAAATTCACCTCTTTACTTCTAAGCTGTCCACATGCAGCATCTATATTACTCCCAAACTCTTTTCTTATTGTTACATTAATACCTTTCTTTTTTAATATATCATAAAACTTTAATATTTTATCTTTTTTACTTCTTTTATACTCAATATTATTAGTTTCATTATAAGGTATTAAATTAACATAAACATTTAATCCTTTTAATAATGATGACAACTCTAAAGCTTGTGTTTCATTATCATTTATCTCATCAAGCATTACATATTCAATAGTAACCCTTCTATTAGTCTTATCTATATAATCTTTTATACACTCCATTAATTCTGGAAGTTTATAAGCTTTATTAACAGGCATTATTTTATTTCGTAATTGTGTATTAGGAGCATGTAAAGAAATAGCCAAATTAATTTGTAAATCCTCATTAGCTAAATCTTTAATTTTAGGAATAATTCCACAAGTAGACAAAGTTATATGTCTAGCTCCAATTGCTAAACCTTTAGGATCATTAATTATTCTAATAAAATCCATTACATTATCATAATTATCTAAAGGTTCTCCTATTCCCATTATTACAACACTTGATATTCTTTTTCCAATATCTTCTTCAATAAGTAAAATCTGTTCAACCATTTCATAAGCCCCAAGATTACGAACCTTTTTTAAACGTCCAGACTCACAGAACTTACACCCCATATTACAGCCAACTTCACTACTAACACAAACAGACAAACCATAATCATGTTTCATTAAAACAGCTTCTATAAAATTACCATCAAATAATTTAAACAAATATTTTTTAGTATATTTATCTTCTTGTCTTTTAGCAATTGTTATCATCTTTAAAGAAAAATCTTTTTCTAATTTTTCTTGTAACTCTTTTTTAATATTTGTCATTTCAGAGAACGCTTTTATTTTATGGACATAAAGCCATTCAAAAACTTGAAGGGCTTTAAATTTCTTCTCATTTATATCCAAAAAATATTTTTCTAAATCTGTTCTTTTTATACCATATATGTTCATCTTATATACACCTATTATAATTATATCACAAATAAATATATTTATAATAAAATTTCTACCCTATTTTTAATCTATTTTAATTCTTAAAGATTTTTTTATTCTCCAAAATTATCTTCTAAAACAAATTTATGATTTTCATGAATTATTTTTATTCCTTTAAAACAATTTAATGGTAGAAAAATAGCCGTAATAACCACAACTACCCATTTAAATAATTCAATCAAATTAACATTAACATCTCCTAAAAACTTATCCGCCTCATTTAAATTTATTATTGAATTATGTACACTATTTACTAGTAAGAAAAAAAATACAACTAAAACTAAATAAAACAAAATATTCAAAAAACAAATAAAAACATCATAAACATATATTCCCGATTTATTTAAATAATTCTTTCTTAACTTTTTCTTTATTGACGAATTTATAGAAATTTTTACAAAAAAACAAGCAAATATAAGTAATCCAAATAATATAAGAACTGCTCTTAATAAACCCGTATTATATTGATCAATACTATAAGAATCCAAAATAGGGAAAAACTCTACTTTATACTTAGTAAAATATAATGTAAAAAGAATAATTGCAGCTATAATCGTATAGAAAATTAATAAACCTACTAAAGTTGATAAACTCATACTTATTACACTATCTTCTACCTTTAACCTACCTTTATACATTCCACTACTATCAACATTTCCGGCTTCTCTATAAGAAAACTTATCATTAATATTATTAAGATTATTCATCTCCGTTAATCTATTCATTGCATTATTATCAGTATTATTTTTATTCTTATTATCATCAATGCGTTCTATACCAACTAATGCCATGCTAATCAACTCCTATTATCAAATAAAGTATAGCATATTTCACTATTTATTCCAAATGTAATTTAAGCTTTCTAATAACTTTTTTTTCTATCCTTGAAATATAAGACTGACTTATCCCTAATATTTCAGCAACCTCCTTTTGTGTATATTCAGTTGTATTATATAATCCATACCTCATTATCATTATTTGTTTATCTCTTTCATTTAAATTACCCAAATATTCTTTTAATAATTCAATATCTACCTTTTTTTCATATTCCTTATAAGTAACATCTTCAGGAGTCCCTACTATATCTTCAAGATGTAATTCATTACCTTCAGCATCATAAGTTAATGCTTCTTCAAAACTAATATCATTAACTCTTTTTTTATTTTTTCTTAAATACATCAATATTTCATTAGAAATGCAACGAGATGCATATGTAGCCAATCTAATATTTTTATCTATTTTATATGTATTAATCCCTTTAATTAACCCAATAGAACCAATACTTACTAAATCTTCCAATGTATCTAAAGAACTTTCATATTTTTTAGCAATAAAAACTACCAATCTTAAATTATGTTCAATAAGCTTATTACGAGCTTCAATATCTCCTTTTTGTGCCTTTATTAAATAAGATACTTCCTCCTCTTTACTTAAAGGTGGTGGTAGTATATCACTACTTCCAACAAAGAAAAACTCATTATACTTAGCTTTTAAAAATCCAATTATTTTTTTAATAAATTTAATCATTTTAATCCCTCCATTATAGAACTACTAATTATACAATCAATTCCATCAATAAAAAATTTTTCTTGACTAATCCCTACTAAAAATTTATCTATTGACTTACCATTTATTTCTAATCTTAAAGCTTTAAAACAAGTAAGTAATCCATGATTATTCAATGAATTATATGGTACATAAATAGGACTCCTAATATTAATATCACTTATCTTATTCTTATCTAAAAGAATTATACTTTTTCTCGAATATGGATCCTTTAACTTATTTCCCGTATCTAAAAAAGCATTAACTTCTATATAATTTCTTTTATCAAAATAAATCTTACATTTATAATAATTACTATAATTATTTTTTAAATCTTTAAAAGAAAACATATACTTAAGATATATAAGTAAACTAATACAAATAACAATTAAATAACTAAATTTTAAACCACTATTATTAAATACTAACCCTTTATTAGTATATGAAAATTGACTATTTAAAAAATATATTCCACCTCCTAACAACATACTAACCAAATAAAAATAAGTAATATTCTTTTTTAAATAATTAAAATTCTTATATCCAAATCCTATCAAAATCATTAATATAGCTATAATAGTTTTATATATTATTAAAACTAATCTAGACATTTTAAAAAATAATACAAAAATTGTTAAACTTCCAAATAAACTACTTAAAATAAGACGTGACCATCTAACATTTCTTCTCAGTATATAATTAACACTTATAAGTAATATTAAATCAAATATAAAATTCACAATAAAAACTAAGTCTATATATATTTTCATAATATCACCAAATAAAAAATATCATTTTTAAAAGATGAAAAAAGTCAAAAAAAAACGATTTATATAAAATAAATCATTTTATTGTTCAACTACTACTGCTGTTGTAATCATTGTTTCAAACTCATTATATAAATCATCATAACTTACATCACCATCATTAACAATAATCATCTCAGTTGCACTTGCTTCTCCTAAACTATGATAAGAGATATTAAGTAAACGTGAATTATATGTTCCACTATATATTAACCAATTGGACTCACCATATTGCTTTTGAACGCTATCAATTATCTGATACCCTTTATTTCGCCAAGTATTAGCAACATTTTCTATTTGACTTGTATAATAATCAAGTGTTTTATCAAGATATATTGCTAAAACGGCTTGAACTTTTTTTGTAGCATTTATTAAAATTAGACAATCTTCTTCAACTTCAGCATCATATCCTTCAGGAATAGTAAAGCGATAATTATCTAAAATCATTGTAAATTGAAAATTATTATTTTCTTCATCTTCATCTTGTGAATCATCATCTTCATTCCCATCATCAACTTGATTTAATATTATATCATCCTCATTATCATTATTATCTTTATAAGGTTTTGATTGATGAAAAATTAATTTTGATAAAAAAAATCCTGATATTCCCAAAATAACTAAACCAATAATTCCTAATGTAACTATTTTGCCAAATTTTTTTGGTAATTTAAAAGATTCTTTTTGCGGCTCATCATCTTGAGACTGGAAAAATATTGGTTTTTGAGGAACCATATTATTATCTTGTATTTGATTATTATTTACATTATTTCCTATATTCTGATTATTATTACTTTCTGTACTAAAATCGTTTTCAAAAGAACTCTTAAAACTATTATTTAAATTATCATTTATCTTATTATTAATATCTTCTTTTGGAGTCGAATTAAAGAAAAAGGCAGTTAAATCTTCAGCATTATCATTTTTCCCACGTGGAAATGATGAATTAGAATCATTTGTTGCAGGATTAAAAGAATTACTTGTTTCAAGTCTAATTCCACAAACACGGCAAACTTTAGAACCAGGTTCTATTTCTGAATTACATATTTTACATCTCATATTGCCTCCTCCTTCCTATTCCCTACTGTATTAAGTATATCACATAAAACATATTTTTTTCACAATAAAAAAGACGATTTACTAAAAATCATCTCTATTACGTAAAAATGGTGGAATATCGACATTATCAAAATCATCATCGTCATCAGAATCATCTTCATCATCCATATCCATATAAGAAGGATTCGTTGGCAAATCATTATCAAGATTACCTATTTCTTCTCTTGTATCATCAAAACCAGTTGCAATTACAGTAACAATAACTTCGTCTTGCAAATTTTCATTTATTACAGCACCAAAGATAGTATTAATATCTGTATTTGCAGCATTTCTTACTACTTCAGCAGCATCTTCAGCTTCAAATAATGTTAAAGAATTACCACCTGTTATATTAATTATCGCATCAGTAGCTCCATCAATTGTTGTTTCAAGAAGAGGAGATGCAACAGCTTGTTTAGCTGCTTCGATAGCTCTATCTTCCCCAACACCAATACCTATTCCAATAATTGCATTACCTCTATTTTGCATAACTGCTTTAACATCGGCAAAATCAAGGTTTACAAGTCCTGATACAGCAATCAAATCAGAAATAGATTGAACACCACGACGTAATACATTATCAACTTCTTTAAACGCTTCCAAAATAGGTGTTGTTCTATCTATCATATCTCTTAATCTATCATTTGGAATTACTATTATTGTATCAACATGTTTCTTTAACTCTTCTAACCCAACTTCAGCTTGTTCCATTCTTTTACGGCCTTCAAATTTAAAAGGTTTGGTTACAATAGCAACAGTTAAAGAGCCTTGTTCTTGGGCAATTTCAGCAACAATAGGAGCAGCCCCTGTACCAGTACCACCACCTAGACCACAAGTAACAAAGACCATATCAGCACCAGCTAAAGCTTCTTCTATTTCCTGCTTATTTTCTAAAGCCGCCTCACGCCCAATATCAGGATTAGCACCAGCTCCTAAACCCTCTGTAATATTCTTACCAATTTGTAATTTAACTTCTGCATTACTGGCATTTAAAACTTGTAAATCTGTATTAGCAACGATGAATTCAACTCCACCTACACCAGATTCAATCATTCTATTAACGGCATTACAACCACCGCCACCTACACCAATAACTTTTATCTTAGCAATTTGATCTCTTTCCAATTCTTGCATTTCTGTGCCCTCCTTAATTAACCATTAAAAATATAGCCGAACAACTTATCAATAATGCTTTCACTTTGTTCACCAAGTCCAGCACCACTAAGCATTTGTTGCTCATCTATAGTAAAAATCGAATAATCCTTATCTTTAAGCTTTGCATTATAAGCATAATATTTAAGCAAACCAAGACATGAGCCATATTTATTACTACGAGCTCCTATCTCAGTAATATTTCCTATAGTAGAATTTTCTTTAAAGATTTCATTAAGTAAAATACTAAAATCTTTAATTTCTACTAAACCACCTGTAAATATTATATAACTTATTTCCTTTTTTGTTAAGCCATTTATTTCTTTCTTGCATAAATTCAATATTTCATCAAGTCTACTCATAACAATTTCACTTATCTCAAATTGATTAATAGTAAGACTTTCATTATTATTATTTGTTACTTCTAATGTATTTGTTGCTTGGGTCATATTTTTATGAGCTAAAGCAAAATTTTCCTTTAACTCCTTAGCTTTTAGCAAGGAAACTTTATATATAAATGATATATCATTATCAATATTTCTTCCTCCCACAGGTAATACTAGAGAGTTTGTTAAAATTCCTTTATTGAAGACGGAAATCGTTGTTGTTTCATCACCTAAATTAATTACAATCCCAACTTTATCTTCAGTTATTTTAGTCTTAAATTCAAAATAATCTCCAATAGGTAAAAGAGCAATATCTAAAACATCTATTCCTAATTTTTCTAAACATGATAAAATTGGATATACATTTACTTTAGGAGTAGATACCATAACTCCTTTTACTGATAATACTTTTGAAGTTAAACCTTTAGGATCTTTAACAACACGATTATCATCTAAAGCAAAACCAGAAGGCATGATGGAAATATATTCCAAATCATCATTTTTCTGAGATTTCACAGCTTTTTGTAATACTCTTATTACATCTTTTCCTTCAATTAAAAAACCCTCATTAGTAATATTAACACTTCCTGTAACAACTGAATACTCTGCTTGACTAGCAGGTATTGCAACTAATACATGACGAATTTTAAGTCCTATTACCTCTTCACATTTTTGTATAACATTTTGTAATGGCTTCATAACATTATTTGGATGCTCTATTATACCCTTTTGAACTCCTTTTGAAGAAGCTTCAGCAACTGCTAAAATATTTAATTTTTTTCTAACAATTTCTCCAACAACGAGTTTAATAGTGTCAGAGCCAACATCTAAGCAAGCCATAATCTTACGCATCTTCATCACTCCATATTATACTAACTTCAATTATACCTTAATATTTTAAATTATTCAACCAAAATGCCATTAATATACTTAATAAATCCCTTTAAAAGGTCAAAAAAAAGTAATCATATGATTACTTTAAAGCTTCTAATAATTCAGCTTTTTTCATTGAAGTATAATTTTCAATTCTTTTTTCTTTAGCAACTTCTTTTAGTTCTGCAACAGTCATCTTTGAATAATCAGTTTCAGCTGTTACTTTTTCTTCTTTTGAAGTTGTTTTTTTAGTTACTACTTTTCCATCCAAAGCACTTTTAGCAACATTAACTAATTCTGTAAATGATGCAGGATCATCAATAGCTATTTCACTTAGCATCTTTCTATTTACTTCAATATTAGCTTTAGTTAGACCATTAATAAATTTAGAATAACTAATGTCATTTTCTCTACAAGCTGCATTAATTCTTTGAATCCATAATTTTCTGAAATTTCTTTTATTTTGTCTTCTATCTCTAAAAGCATATACTCCACTATGGAAAGTTTGTTCTTGAGCAGTCTTAAATAATCTATGTTTAGAACCAAAATAACCTTTAGCTTCTTTTAAAACTTTTTTTCTTCTATTTTTAGCGACATTTCCGCCTTTAACTCTTGTCATCTTTACTCCCCTTTCTTACTAGATAAAGTCTTTAAGACGTCTAGTATCTCCTTTACTTAGTACTCCCTTATTTCTTCTTTGTCTAACAGCTTTAGCTGTATCTTTTCCAGTTATATGATTTCCATTAGATTTCTTATAAACTAATTGACCATTTTTCTTTGCTTTTAGAATTTTACTAGATGCTTTATGTGTTTTTTGTTTACATTTTCCCATAATCTACTTCCTCTTTCTATCTATTATTTTTTAGGTGCTAATATCATTATCATAGTACGACCATCTAATTTAGGTTGTGACTCAATTACTGAAACATCACTTAGTTCATTAGCAAAACGAATCATAACTTCTTTTCCTAGCTCAGGACGATCTATTTGACGACCTCTAAATCTAATTGAAACTTTAATTTTATGTCCTTTTACTAAATAATCAGAAGCATTCTTCTTACGAGTATTAAAATCATGTATATCAATATTAGGACTTAATTGATACTCCTTAACATCTTTATTACTTTCTCTTTGCTTTTTCTGAGATTCCTTAAGTTTCTTTTGTTTCTCGTAACGATATTTGTTATAGTCCATAATTTTACCAACAGCTGGGACAGAATTTCCACTCATTAAAACTAAATCTAATCCAGCATAATTAGCTAATGTTAAAGCATCTTCTAACTTCTTAACTCCCATTTGTTCTCCATTTGGACCTATAACCATTAACTCAACAACCTTAATTTGTTCATTAATCAACATTTCATTTTTATCCTTTGCTATGATAAGCACCTCCACACAATTAAAAAGGGCGAACATCTAGTATCCACCCATAAAAACGAAATAAAATATAATTTTATTCAGCTCTTTACCTATTATAACTCACTATAATCAGGTGGATGTGGATACATCGCTTTCTTTTCAATAACAAACTAAATTATATACTATTTATTTGTTATTGTCAATATTTTTTATTTTATATTTGTTAAATATCAAAAAACTATTGTTTTGACAATTTCAATGAAACATCATCAAACTTTACGGCTATAGAAGGATGAACATATGAAAAACTTGTTCTATTAGCATTTTTAGCCCATTGTAATAAACTCTTTCTCTGTT
>CANQZL010000018.1 GCA_947628325.1 uncultured Bacilli bacterium | reverse complement strand
GATGGTAGTGTAAGTACAACAGAGGGAATAACTAATATTAGTACTGATGAGGTAGATAGTGACTTATTTAAAAAAGCTTTATTTGATGAAAAAATTTGGAATTTAAAAAATGTTTCTTATGCAGATTTCCCAACATTTAATACTGAGAAAACTTCTAGTGTTAATATTAATGAAGTTGGAGATGACTATGATGAAACAAAAGAATTATTATATAATAATTTAATGATACTAATGCCTTTCTATGATAGTACTAAAATAGTTAATACAGCTAAATTAATTGATAATGATAGTATCTTAGCTAATCATTTAATAATTCATGTTGTTCCTGTTGATAATGAAGGTAATGTTGTTACATATTTAACTACGGCTGATGTTAAAAAGATTCAAAAATTAATTATTATATTTGATAATGGAGAAAGAAAAGAATATAATTTACGTTTTGATAAAGTATATGATATGGTAGCTAGTTATCGTATTAGTGAATTAAAAATAGATTATACTTATAAACACTATGTAATTGATAATAATTCTAACCTTGTTAATAGTTTAGTTGATTACTTAAATAGTTTAACTTATGTAGATAATTTAGATATTTTAACACCTAGTACTGATAGTAGAATATATAAAGACTTTTATAATGAAGTAACAAGAAATGAATTAAGAGAGTTTGTTCTAAAATATATTTCTAATAGTGATTATATAGTTACTAATACTAATATTTCTATTAGTGATTATTTAGAAAGTGAACTTAAGAAAGATCAAAGTATTGAAAAAGCTTTATATGTATATAATTACTTTAGACGTTTCTATGATGCAGAAATTAATGGTATTAAGTTATATGACTTTATATTATTTAATTCTAATGGTTTTGATAGTGGTATGACTTTTGAAGAGATTGTAAAAGGATATTTAAGTAAGGAAGAAAACTTCCAAACTAATAGAACTAGTGATGTTTATTATAATGTTTTAAGTAAATATACTGGGCTTTCAAATATACCTGAATTATTAGAATATCTTGTTAATATGTTAAGTGATATGGATGTAGCTGATTGGTATGCTGATCAATTTAGAGGCAAATTAGTTGAACTTAATGTTGATGGTAGACCTGATATTGAATATAGATTATGGGATCATATAAGTACACAGGATAAAAATACAAGAGTTAATTGGTATAATTATGCCTTACCTATAATAACGATTCCTGAACAAGCAGCTTATATTATTACGACACCTGGACAATTTATAATAGGAGCACAAAGAACTTATATTAATGATCCATTTGATCCTGCTGATCAAGCTAAGTTCCAAGAGAAAATTGATACATATACTAAGAGAATGAAAGATTACTATACAACAGCTGCTGCTATTATTGAGGATGCAGAAGTGTTTAATAATATTCATACTATTCAAATAGATAAGAGATTTGCTTATGAAAATGGGGTAATGACATCACAGAATCCTTATTCAACACAAGAACCTTTCCATAAGAATTTTAATGAAGTAATTTGGCAATGGGCTTATGCTGATGGTAATGCTGCGACAGCAAATGGGGCATATATCATTTGGAGAGCAGAAGGTGTTTTAGATGGTGAATGGACTTATCGTACATGGTCTCATGAAACTGCTCATAATATGGATGCTAGATTATTCTTAAAAGATAATGGTAGAAGATTTGATGCTGGTGGAGAAGATTATGCTGATGGAAACTTAAATCAAACATTTAATGCTCATGATATTGTAATGAATTTATCAATGCAATTTACTAAAGAAGATAATATTGCTGTTAATAATCTACCAAGTAGAATTGATAGTAAAGAGAAGATTTGGGATTTCTATAAAAAATTGTTTGAAACAGTTTATATTATGGATTACTTAGAAGGACAAGCATTCTTAAAATTAACACCAGAAGAACAATCTAAATTAGCTGTTCAAGTAAGTTATCCTAGAGAAGCTACTAATACTTTAGCAGGACATGAATATTTAAAACGTCAACACACTGTTTATCAAGAAATATCTGAGGAAGCTATTAGAAATATGCATTTAAATAGTTTAGATGATTTATATGATAATAAATTAGTAATGTATCCAGGAGTTATTTATTCAACATTGACAACTAATCGTTATGGATGTGAGAATTTACTTAAAGTTCGTTGGTATCAACCACATAATGATGAAGGAAGACCTGATTCATATAGTATTAAATGGTGGGCTTATGAAATGTTAGGATATGCTGGATATGATGATGGATATATAGAATACTATAGTAATATTAATTCTGTTAAAAAAACTATTCCTAATGTAGCTAGTGATGGAGTTAATTATGTTTATGATAATAATGGTAATATTAGATATTCAGAAGTAGATTATAAAACTGATTTAATGGCTCTTCAAACTATAACTAAAGATAAAGATATGACATTTAAAAAATATAGACAAAATAGATTTGGATATGTAGAAGATAATCTTGAAAATATTCAAATTATTGATGTTAATGAATATTTTGATAAATTCTATAAAGCTTTAAAAGAAGATGCTAAAGCAGTTAAAGAAGCTCAAGAAGAAGCTTTAAGAAGATTCCCTGGAAATACTAAAGAAGATATAGATAAACGTAATAATTATATTAATAGTACAAGAGTTAAATACTTTGAAAAGAGTTCTGCTGTTAGAGATGAATTATACTTTGCTATGAAGAATGGTACAAATGACTTTGAAGGATTAGTATATGATAGTACTCATAAACAAGAAGTAGAAGATTTTGTTGTACCTAGTACAATTGCTGTATCTAGTCTAAGTATAATAACTAATGAAGACTATTCAAGTTTAGCTGAAAAGAAGACTGCTGATGTTTTAGAAGGAGATAATCCTCCTAAAATTGAATATGCCTTTGATGAAAATATAATTGTTAATAGTGATTCTTCTCTTGATAATATGGAAGATTCTACTAATGAAGGAATTGATGAAACTGAAGAAATAGAAGAAGATAAATATTTAGAAAGTAATGATACTATTGATGATTTAGAAGATGATAATGACTTAGAGACTGAAGAAGCTCCAGTAGAAGAAGTACAAGAAGAAGTAGTTACTGAAGCTGAAGAAGTCTTAGATGAAGAAGATATTGATTTACCTAAACTTAAAGATAGTAATGATCAAATTACTGAGGATGATTTACCTAAGTTAAAAGAAGTTTCATAGATAAAAATCATCGATTTTAATGTCGATGATTTTTTAATGTTTTAAATAATATTTTAGTAATTATTTTTTTGATAATTATGGGGATGAAATTTTTAGTAAAATAAGCATAAAATAATGTAAGTTTTAATTGATTTAATGGGTTTCATAATATAAAATAAACTAATAGAGAGGAGAGTTTTGAATGAGAAAGATAATAAGTAAATTGTTATCAATATTATTAATGGTAGGAATACTATTTAATATGATTAGTCCTTTTGTAGCTTATGCTCTTTCTGATACTGTAGAAGAAAAGAAAACTGATATAGTACCTATGGAGAGTATAGAAGCAAAGGGAGACATCGAAGTTGAAACACATTTAGTTCTTCCAATAAGAAATCGTGAGGAAAATAATATTATTTTTACAATATATGATAAAGATAATCATAAAGCTGTAGTAGATTTAAATAATGTTAATAAACCAAGTGATGGATATTATGAAGAAAGTATTAAACTTGGTAATCAAGATAATATTCGTGTTGTAGCAACTGAACGTAATAAAGATGGGTATTTACTAAGTGGTGTATCTAAAACAACTAATGTAGTATATATAAGTGTTAATCTATATTCATTAGATAAAGGTAAATACACTATTGAATTAAGTGGAAAACATTTTGTTACGTATAAAGTCGATGTAACATTGGATGACTTTTCAAAAAGAGTTAGAATTACTGATGAAGCAGGAATGTTTGAAATTGGGGATATAACTAATGATGGAAAAGTTAATGAAGACGATACTAATTTAATGTTTAAATCTATGGAAAATAATGATTTAGAAAATGATTTAAACTTAGATGGTAAAGTTGATATTGCTGATTTAAACTATATTACAGCAATGAT
Source organism: uncultured Bacilli bacterium (assembly GCA_947628325.1). Taxonomy (GTDB): domain Bacteria; phylum Bacillota_I; class Bacilli_A; order RF39; family UBA660; genus Coprovivens. The sequence continues at coordinate 10,209 of CANQZL010000018.1, read as the reverse complement.
TACTAATCCAAAAGGAACGGCTAAAATAGAAGATACAAATGCTATTATTAGTGGTGAAAATGTTTCTTTTGAAGTACCTGAAGGGATTGTAGCAGAAAATAGTGCTGATTTAAGTGCATTATTTACAGAAGAGGGAGTTGTTTCATTACAACAAAATGATGAAGAGCCTATAGAACTTGGAATTGATTTGAGTGGTAAAGATAATAATGAATCTATATTAATGGATTCAATAAGAATTGCTGTAGGACAATCTGAACCTGAATCAATGAAAATTCTTGTTGAAGATATCAATGGTGAAGTAAAAGAATATACTCCTGAAGGTAAAGAAACGCAAGGTATTCATTTGTTTACTGAAGAATTAGCTGAAGGAGTAAAAGAAATTAAATTAGGAAAGCAAACTGCTGTTAAGAAAGTAACAATAGTAGTTACTGCTAATAAAACTAATAGATTAGCTGATATTGCGAAAGTTGAATTCTTAAATAATGTTAAAGTTGAAACAAAAATGCCTGATAATTTTTATACTCCTAAAAATGTAAAAATTGATACTAGTGTTAGTGAACAAATAACAGTATCTTTTGAAGCTGTACCTAATGTTACAGGATATGAAATTAGAATTACTGGTCCACAAAAAGATGGAGTGATTTATCAAACTACTTATACAACATTTACAATTGAAGATTTAAAAAATTATGCAACTTATAAAATAGAATTACAATCAGTAAATCAAGAATGGCGTAGTGGTTGGACAAAAGAACCTATTATAGCTATACCTCAAGCAACAAGAAGACCTCCAGCAGTAGATATGGTAGTTGCTACTCCTACATATTCTGGAATAACATTTAAATGGCAAGATATGGAAGATACTAAATCTTATAATATTTACTATCGTGAAGAAGGAACTGAAGAATGGTTAAAAGTTAATGAAACTCTTACTAAAGGTCCTTATACTTTAAAAGGATTAAAAGATGGAGTTACTTATGAAGCTTATTTGACAGGAAATAATGATTTAGGAGAAGGAGATAAGTCAACTATTGTTAAAGCTAAGACTTTAAAAGCTGATGTAACAATTGTTCCTAAATATAAACTAATTAATACTGAATCAAATGAAGAAAAGAATAACCATATTAAAGATGTTATTTATTCAACTGGAACAATGACTGATGATAATAAATTCTCAATAGTTGATGATAAATTTAATACTTACTATAGTGTTAATGATTGGCAAATTAATGCACATTATTCTAATATGGGAGCACCAATTATTGTACTTGATAAAAGTTATAAAATGAATGAATTCGTTTTAACTGTACCTGATTCTTATACATCTTCTATTAAGAAAAGTAATGAAAATGATTTAAAAGTTTATTACTTTGAAAATGATTCTTATAAAGAAGCTGATAGAAAAGTAGTATATGCTAATTTATCTACTAAGAAAGATGAAAATAATAGAGTTTATTATGTAATTAGAACATATGAACCTATTACAGCAACTGCTATTCAATTTGGATTAACTGCTCCTAAAGCTCCAATTGAATTTAATGAAGTTAAAATATATGAATATGATTCATTAGTAGATGATGTTGCTAAATTATTTGTAGATGACTTAAGAGTTGAATTAGCTGATGGAGTTAATCAAGCTAAAATTGATGAATTAAGAAAAAGAGCAGATGTTATGGATAATAATGAATATAATCCATATCGTGATGTAATTCTTAGTGATTTAAAATATGCTGAAGATATCTTAAATGATAGAGCTTTAAATGATGTTATTACATTAAATCCAAAGATATCTAATACTTATAATGGACATTTAGGATTTGCAATGACAATTAATGATTATCAACCATTAGGAGTTGTTGTAAAACCAGGTGATACTATTAATGTTTATGTAGGTAATAAGAGTAAAGCTAATATTGAATTAGTATATACTCAGTATCATGCAGAAGCAAATGCTTGGAATAAATCATATCGTTTAGTAAATGGTCAAAATACTATTACGATTGAACAAATAGGTAGTTCTACTTTAGAAAGAGGTGGAAGTATTTATGTACGTTATACTTCAACACCTGATGAAAATAATCCTATTAAAGTTAGAGTTAGTGGTGGAACTAAAATACCTATGGTAGATACTACTTTACTTACTACTGAAAAAGAAAAGAAAGATGCTTTAAGAACTTATATTGAAGAATTAGAAAAATTTAATAGTTCATTAAATTCATTATATGTTTCACAAGGTAAAGCATTTGATAGTAAAACTGGTGTTTTGGGTTCAACAGAAATTGTTACAAGACATGGTTTGTGGTCAGTATCAAGTGTTGCTGTATTAAATGCTTTAAATGATGTATCATCTACATTAGATGAAAAAGTAGAAAGATTATATGAATCTACAGAAGCATTTGATGAAATGATGAAAATGTTTTATAGACATAAAGGTTTAGAAGAAGGAGCTTCAAATCCTAAAGATGAAATACCAGCTGCTCGTATTAATATTCGTTATATGACAATGTTTGATGGAGCATTTATGTATGCAGGTGGTTATCATGTTGGTATTGAATATGGTTCTATTGCTGGTTTAGTACAAGCTCATCGTAATAGTGATGATGCAACTGGTTACTTTGGTTGGGGAATAAGTCATGAAATAGGACATCAAATTAATCAAGGTAATACAGTATTTGCTGAAGTAACTAATAATGTTTATGCTTTACTTGCTCAAACAAGTAATGATAAAGATCTATCTAGATTAGAAGGTAGTGGAATATATTCAAAAATATATGAAAAAGTTACTTCTCATACTCAAGGTAGAGCTCAAAATGTATTCGTTCAACTTGGTATGTACTGGCAATTACATTTAGCTTATGATGATAATAAAACTTTTGATGATGTTAATTCTATATATTCAAGAATAAATAAAGAATCAAGAACATTTGATAATAGTACTAAAAAATATAGTAAAGATGATTTACTAATACTATTTGCTAGTAAAGCTGCTAATAAAGACTTAACTGATTTCTTTGCTACTTGGGGATTAATTGCTTCTGAAGAAGTAAGTAAAGAAATTAAAGAACTTAATTTAGAAAAAGAAACTAAAGCTATTTACTATTTAAATGATAGTGCTAGAAGATATCGTTTAAGTAATAATACAGCAATGGATACTTCAACTGAAGTTACAGCAAGTATTCAAACAGCTGATAATAAAAATAAACGTGTAACATTATCTTTTGATGTTACTAAAGATTCTGATAAAATATTAGGTTATGAGATATTACGTAATGGGGTTTCTATTGGATTTGTTCAAGGAGATAAACATGAATTTATAGATAATATTGGAGCAGAAAATAATAGAGCTTATAAATATTCTATAGTAGCTTATGACTACTTATTAAATAAGACTGATGCTAAAGTATTAGATGAAATTAAAATATCTCATGATGGAAGTGTAATTAAAAATACATTTACTATTGAATCTAATGTTAAAGATGCTCAAGAAATAATAGATTATGAAGATGAAGATATGGATTATTCTTTACTTGAAGTTAATAAATTAATTGATGGTAAAAATGATACATACTTTAATGGTACTGTTAAATACAAGAAACTAGCTCAAGATGGTAGTGGTCTTGTTACTGATAGTGAAAGTCCTTATGTAATTATTAACTTAAATGATAGATTATCTATTAGTGGTATTAAGTATAAAGCTGCTTTAGTTAATGGAACATTATTAAGTAATGTAATTACAAAGTATAATATTTATGTAAGTAGTGATAAAGTTGAATGGACTTTAGCTAGAACTGGTACTTTTGAATTAAATGAAGGTAATGATTATACTGATTTAGTTTACTTTATGGGACAAGGTACTGATAGTGAAAGTCAACTATGGACTTATAGTAATGTTTCTTATATTAAGATAGAAGCTGTAGGTAATAAAAATGGTATATCTGGAGCTGAAATTGATGTTATTGCTCCTCCTGGAGATAATGTTGATTTTGAAAATGATGAAGAAGGAAATCCAATGATTGCTATATTATCTGAAGACTATTGCCCTATTAAAGATGGTTGTAAAGATGATGAAATAGTAAAAGCTGGTTCAGTTATTATTCAAGGTTCTTATCGTGGTAATCCATCATTCAATGTTGTCTTAATTGCTGATGCAGAAGATGATCAAAAAGTATATGGTGGAAAACAATATCTATATGCTGAATTAAACTCAGATAATAGTGTTTATGAAATAGCTGATGGAACTTGGTTATATGTAATGACTGAAGAACAATATACAGAAATGCTAAAAAATAGTTCAAGTATTCGTGCATACCTATATAGAGTAGATGATGCTATTAAGTTAGATGGTCAAAGATTAACTAGTACATCAACATCTATTACAAATTTAAAAGAATATAATTCTTTACCAAAAGCTACTATTAAATAAGTTAAGGAGATGAAGATATGAAAAATAAAATTTTACTTGCACTTACTTTCTTGATTGGAATATTCTTTTCATTTACTTCTGTTAAAGCCTTAACAAAAATTAACTTTAATGAAGAAGCAAATGGTAAAATAAATACTACTCTTCATTTTGAAGAAGGATTTGTTGGAGGAATTGATATTACTTTTAAAATTAATGGTGATGTAAATGTTAAATCATTTGATTTCTCTGATAAGATAAAGAATAGTAAATATGAAACTAAATATGAATTTAAACCAACTGAGAAAGTATTAAAAGTTTATGTTTCAACTGGTGGAATTGGAACAAGTCATAATCTTTTAAATGAAAAGAAAGAACTTGCTTTAGGAACTATAGTATTTGATAGTGATTCTAAGAATGATGTTACTTATAAATTATCAGAAACAAAGTTTGATATTATAGATAATAATTGGAACTCAGTTACTATAGAACAAAGTCATATAACTTTTGGAGATAAAGTACAATTTGTATATAAAGCTACAAATACAGATCCTGTAAATCCTCCAGAGGAAGATAATCCAAAACCAGGAGAATCAGATCCTGAAGAGTCAAATCCTAGTGAAACAAATCCTAGTGAGTCAGATAATCCTTCAGAAGAAGATAAACCTTCTGAAGGGGAATCTGAAGGAAATACACCTTCAGAAGGAACTAATCCATCAGAAGGAGAAACTGAAGAAAAACCATCAGAAGAAAATCCAAAAGATGATGAAGATACAGATAAAAAAGATGAAAATGAACAAAAACCTTCATCAAATAATAATTCACAAAATCAAACATCTAATGAAAATACTGTTAATACTGGAGTTGATAAAGAAAACTCTAATAATTGGCTAATAATTTGTTTAGCAATTGTTATAGTTATAGCAGTAATTGGATGTATATATTATTTTGTAATAAAAAAGAGAAATAACAACTAGTATAAAATAACTATGTTGTTATTTTTTTTGAAACTTTTTTCTTTAAATTATAGATATATTATATAGATATGATATTATTTAAATAATGAGGAGAAAGATATGAAAAAGTATTTAAAGATATTTATAATAATAATTAGTTTAGTATTTGGGATAATTTTATTAGATACTCTACAAGCTCGTTTATTTAAACATAGTCCCTTGTTAAGTATTAAAGAAAGTTTAAATGATAAAAGTTATGTGGATAAAGGAATACTTATCAACACCTTTTATTGTATTAATGATGATGTAATAAATGTTAGTTGGCATTTTAAAACAGCTAAATTTACTTGTCCTATTTATTCAGTTGTAGAAATTGATTTAAAAGGATTAGTTTTAGAAGTTACTGATAATTATGTTAGAATGCTATCAATAGAAGATAATAGTTTTGTAGAAAGTGGTAGTCAAGGAGAAATCTCTTTAAGTAATAAACCTAAGATTGTTGGAAGTGATAAATTAAAAGAAGGTCAAATAATAGAATTACATACTAATACTGTAAAAGAAAGATATCCTGCTTTAATTACAACTGATGAAATAAAAGTCGTTAGAGATGTTGTTTATAATGAAAATAAAAATATATCTATGAAAATTAAAGATAATACTTTAACAAGAGAAGGAGTAACTATTGTAATTACTGATACAAGTAGTGAGAAAAATACTTATGGTATTTCTTATACTTTAGAAAAAAAGGTAAATGATGAATGGGAACCAGTTAAAACTATAATAGAAGGAGATTATATTTGGACATTACAAGGATATTATGTTGATAAAAACAATAAACTAGAAATGGATATTGACTTTGATACATTATATGGAAGCTTAGATAATGGAACTTATCGTATAATTAAGACATGTTCTCCATCAAAATTTTACCTATATAACTTTATAACTGTAGAATTTGTTATAGACGATAATGTAAAAAATAAAGTAAAAGAATTAAAAGAAATTGTTGATAATACTTTGGATGATAAAGATTTTGCTTGTTCACAAGCCTTAGAAGAAATATACCAAGATGATAATTATACTTATTATTTTAATTGTATAAAGAGTAATTATGTAATTGTTAAATATACTGATAATACTTCTGAAACAGTAAAAAATGCTTTAAAGAAAAAAAGAATAAGTATTGAAGATTTAGATAAATATAATATTAAATACTTAAAAGAAGCTAAATAGGAGGGTGTATTGTTACTATTTTAGGGACTTTTTAATACTTAATAAACATAGTGTTTATTTTATAAATGAAATAAAAAACGACATATTTAAGACTAAAGTATGTCGTTATTTTTTGTATTTCTTCTTAATATCTAAACCATTTAATTGTAAATATATAATAATTTGATTAATTTGATTATTATTAAAATTCATATTTTTTAAATCTTCTCTTGTTAATTGCTTTAGGTTATTTAAATCTAATAGATTATTATTCTTTAGAATTTCTATAATATCTTGAGATAAGTTCATATAGTTTCTCTATTCATACTATTAATTATATATTCTTTAGTTTCAGTAAAAGATTTATTTAAAGCAATTGATAACTCATTATATAGATATTTTTCAGCAAGTTCAAAGTATTTAGAATCCTTTTCACTTATTTTCTTATTATCATTTTTACGAGCTTGATTTCTTAAATATGAAGTTTTAATTATTTTAACTAAATCATTATGAGTACCATTATAAATTAACTCTTTATAAGTATTTTCAATATTTTTATCATTAATATTTTGTAATGGTTCAATATCCTTGATATGATTAATTATTTCTTCTGCTTCTTGGTGAGAAACAATACTTCGTAAATGTCTCATACGATTATCAGTAGGAACATCAATTATAAGAGATTCATCATCAATAGGGATTAATATATAATAACTATTTCCATTTAGATCATTATGTTTTATTTCTCTAACTTTACAAACATTATTTTTATACATTACATAGTCATTTTCTTTAAACATCTATATCATCTCCTTACTAATATTAACCAAATTATAATTATATTTTAACAAAAAAAATTTTTCTTCGTAAGTTAAAATTTCGATAAAAATTGTTGTTTTTTGATTATTTTTAGATGTAAAATTAAATTAGAAAGGTGAATGATATGAAAAGAAATATTAAGACTACAGAAGCTATATTTCCAATGCCTGTATTAATGATTGCTACATATAATGAAGATGGTAGTGTTGATGTAATGAATGCTGCATGGGGAATGATGCTTGAAAGAGATTATGTTGTATTAAATTTAACAGAATCACATAAAACTGTTAAAAATATTAAAGAAAGGAAAGCTTTTACTGTTAGTATAGCTGATGCTAATCATGTAAAAGAAGCTGATTATTTTGGAGTTGTATCTGGAAATAATACTCCTGATAAATTTAAAAATAGTGGTTTAACTGAAACAAAATCTAATAATGTGGATGCTCCAATTATCAATGAATTTCCAATATGTATGGAGTGTGAATTTATTGAATATCAAAGTAATGAATATGGATGTGGAGTAGTTGGAAAAATAGTTAATGTTTCAGCTGAAGAAAGTGTTATGAAAAATGATAATGTTGATATATCATTACTTAAAGCTATAGCATTTGATCCTTATACTCATGGTTATTATAAAGTAACTGAAAGAGTGGGAAATGCTTTTAAAGATGGATTTGAATTAAAAAAATAAAAAAAACTTACATAAAATTTAAAAATGTGTTATTATTTTACTTGTTCGAAAAAAATATTAAGTCAATTTATAATCAATGAGTAGCAAAATAAGCGTAAGTCCAATTGTTTAGAGACTTACGTATTTTTATGCTCAAAAAAAGGTGGAATGAGATATATGAATGAACTTAATATGGAAAAAGAAAAGATTTCTAAACTAATTAAAAGATTTGCTATACCTTGTGTTATTAGTATGATAGTTGCAGCTTTATACAATATTGTTGACCAAATATTTATAGGATGGGGTGAAGCAGGTGCGTTTGGGAATGCTGCTACTAATATTGTTTATCCGTTTACAGTAATAGCTCTTGCTTTTGCTTTACTAGTTGGAGATGGTATGGCGGCTCAATTTAGTTTATTACTAGGAGCTAAAGAAAAAGAAAAAGCTAATAAAGCAATTGGGAATGGTTTAATAATATTAATCTTTATTTCAATAATATTAACAATTTTAGGATTAATATTTAATAAACAAATACTACGTATATTTGGAGCTAATCCAAAAGAAATAGAATGCTATAAATATGCTCAAGATTATTTAAGAATTATTTGTTATGGATTACCATTTTATATTATTGGTCAAGGTTTAAATGCAACTATTAGAAGTGATGGTAGTCCTAAATATGCAATGGTTGCAACTATAATAGGGGCAATCTCAAATATAATATTAGATCCAATATTTATATTTGTTTTTAAAATGAGTGTTAAAGGAGCAGCTATTGCAACAGTAATTGGTCAAGTATTAACATTTATAGTAAGTATTATTTATTTAAGAAAACCTAAGACTTTTAAAATAAATAAACAATCTATAATACTAGATAAAAATATATCTAAAAAATCTATATTACTAGGTTTAGCTTCATTAATTACGCAACTTGCTATTGTTATTATAATAGCAGTTGCTAATAACTTAGTTGGTAGATATGGTTATAATACATTAGCTTCAACAGGAGCGGCTTATGGAGTAGTAACACCTTTGGCAGTTATAGGAATATGTATGAAAGTATTTGGAATAGTTGTTTCTATTGTAATAGGAGTATCTTTAGGTGGAATGCCAATAATAGGATATAATATGGGAGCTAAAAATATTAAAAGAGTTAAAGAAACTATAAAATGTATTTTAATTATAAATTTAATAATAGGTTTAATAGCTTTTATAATATTTGAATTCTTTCCTACTTTTATTATTAATATTTTTGGTAAAGGTAATTCTATTGAATACTTAGAATATGCTAAATATTGTTTAAGGATTTTTCTAGGAGGAATAGTTTTTACTTGTCTAATAAAATCTATGTCTATTTTATTACAATCAATGGGATCAAGTTTAAAATCTACCTTATTAGCTTTAGCAAGAGATGTAATATTCTTTGTTCCAGCAATTATTATAATAGCAATGATTTCTCATAATGTTGTAACTATGTTATGGAGCGCCGTTATAGCTGATGTTTTATCATTTATAATGGGAATGTTACTATTATGGAGTGAATTAAAGAAAATAAGTAAAACAAACTAAGAGGTTTGTTTTTTTGTGATATAATTATTATTAATAAAAGTGAAATATCTTGAAGATGGGGTGAAGAATATGAAGAAATATTTAGATTTTTTAATTAAAGGAATATATGCTGGGATATTAATTAGTATAGGGGGAGTTGCTTATTTAGCAATTGAAAATAAAGTAGCTGGTTCTTTTATATTTTCTTTTGGATTACTTACAGTTTGTATGTATTCTTTTAACTTATTTACTGGTAAAGTAGGCTACTTATTGGTAAATAAGTTAAATTATTTATTAGAATTATTAATATCTTTAATAGGGAACTTTCTTGGGACATTTATAGTTGGTAATTTAATGAGATTAACAAGATTTAATAATTATATTGAAACAGCTAAAAATATAGTAAATATTAAATTAAATGATGGTATTTTAAGTATATTTATACTAGCTATTTTTTGTGGAATGATTATGTATATTGCAGTAAATAATTATAAAAAAGAAAAAGATATAGTAGGTAAGTATATTACTATTTTTATGGGAGTTATGGCTTTTATTTTATGTGGATTTGAACATTGTGTTGCTAATATGTTTTATTTTAGTATAGC
>CANQZL010000017.1 GCA_947628325.1 uncultured Bacilli bacterium | reverse complement strand
AAAAATCTCTCAAATCCTTATAAATAAAGGGATTGGGAGATTTTAGTCTTTTAAAACTGATAAATTCAAGATTATATCATACAAAAAGAATAAAAACATCCATTAGTTTTTATTCTTTAATTTCTCCTATCAAATCATAGTCAAGCGATGAAATCACTTTAACATTAACAAAATCATTTATCATATACCTACTATTATACTTAATAAATATTACTCCATCTTCAGAAGGAACATCCATATAACTTCGTCCTATAAAATACTTCCCATCATCAGTAACATTTTCTATCAAACATTCATATTCTTTTCCTATTCTTTCTTTTAATAAAGAATTACTAACTTTTTGTTGAATTTCCATTATTTTATTTCTTCTTTTGTCTTTAATATCTCCATCTACTTGATTTTCAAATTTAGCTGCTGGTGTTCCATCTTCAGCACTATAAGCAAAAGCTCCTAATCTATCAAATTTACTTTCCTTAACAAAAAGTGCTAATTCATTAAATTGTTCTTCTGTTTCTCCAGGGAATCCAACTATTAAACTTGTCCTAAGTATTACATCAGGTATTTCTTCTCTTAATTTTTTTAGCAAATTTCTTATACTATTACCATCACTTTTCCTATTCATCTTTTTCAATATATCATCTGATATATGTTGAATAGGCAAATCAAAATAGTGACATATTTTATGACTATTTTTAACAACCTCAATTAACTCATCAGTTATTGTTTCTGGATATGAATATAAAAATCTTATCCATTTAATTCCTTCAATATTTTCTAAATCTTTAAGTAACTCTGCTAATCTACTTTTACCATACAAATCTATTCCATATTTTGTTGTATCTTGTGCTATTACAACTAATTCCTTTATACCCTTTTTAGCCAACATTTTAGCTTCTTTAATTATATCTTCATACTTTCTAGAAACATATTTACCTTGAATATAAGGAATAGCACAATAAGTACAATAATTACTACATCCTTCAGCAATCTTTAAATAAGCCATTGTATCTCCTGTCGTAATAACTCTATCAAAATAATCAAGTTCACCCATATACTTATTCTTTTCTACTAAAGAAGTAACTTTCTCCCATAATTTATCATAATCTTTAATACTTACAAATAAGTCTACTTCTGGTATCTCTTTTCTTAATTCTTCTTCATATCTTTCTACTAAACATCCCGTAACAATTAAATATTTTAAATTATTTTGTTTATAATCTGCATATTCCAAAATAGTTTGAATACCTTCATCTTTAGCAGATTCTATAAATCCACAAGTATTAATTAATAACATATCTGCCTCATTAACATCATTAACTATTTCATAATTATTCTTTTTAAATAAACCAATCATCTCTTCAGTAACAACTAAATTCTTAGAACATCCTAAAGATATAAAACCTATTTTCATCTACTTCACCCCAAAACATCTGTATTATAAAATAAAAAACTGATTTATTCAATCAGTCCTCATTAGCTACTAAAGTTAATTTAGCATCTTTTTCTTTACCATTTCTTAAATATTTAACAGTTATTGTATCACCTATTTTATATTTATATAACTCATATCTTAAAGATGCTACACTAGAAACTTTTGTATCATTAATTCCTATAATAATATCGCCATCTCTTAATCCAGCCTTATCAGCAGGAGAATCTTCTACTATTTCACTAATTAATACGCCATCAGTAGGTGTAAATCCATATTGACTTGCAGCATATATATTTGAAGCATCTATCATAGATATTCCTATAAATGGTCTAGATACATCTTCTCCTTTAATAACCGCATCAGCATAATTAGCAGCTTCTTCTATAGGAATAGCAAACCCCATTCCTTCAATTCCAGTTTGCGCCAATTTCATATTTGTTATACCAATAACTTGACCATTACTATTACACAAAGGTCCTCCAGAATTACCACTATTTATAGCAGTATCTGTTTGAAGAACTTGCATAATCCAATCACTTGAATAACTATTAGTTGTACTAACAGTTACTTGTCTATCTTTACCAGATAAAACTCCTCTTGTAACACTCCAAGAATAAACATCAGAATCTAATGGAGCTCCAATAGCAAAAACAGTATCTCCAACACGCATATCTACACTTTTGCCAATTTCAGAAACAGCAATTTCATCTTTAGTTTCATAAGATAATACAGCTATATCAGCATATTTATCTCCACCTTCGATTTTTACCTTTTCTTCTTTGCCATTAGTAAATACAACTCCAACACTATTACCACTCTCTATAACATGATAATTAGTTAAAAGATAATATTTATTACCTTCCTTTTTATAAACAAATCCTGTACCAGTAGCATATAACTGATTTCTTTGATAAGTTTTTACAACAACAACTGAATCATATATTTTTTCTACAGCATCAGCTATACCAGTATCAGTAACAGTAACTTCTTTTTCCGTCTTTGTTATATTTGTTACTGTATCTCTCGCAAAATCAGGAAAAAAGTGAAAAACTAATAATAAAGACCCTGCTCCTACTAAGAACGATATAACAATCGATGCCATTATAACAGCAACAATCTTACTATTAACTCCATTACTACTTTTCCTATTCTCAATTTCCATATTCATCTAACCTCGCAATTTCTCTAAAATTAACTGGAAATCCCATTCTATCCAATACCTTATCAATACCTATAGAATCCAATTTACCATCTAATATATCTATTTCATAAGATAATTCATTAATTAGAAGAGTAAAATCTTCTTCCCTCAATAACTTCTTCAAGATAATTACTAAAGCAAATAAATCATCTTTACCATAAATATATTCGCCATCAGTCTTTTCTATATCAAGATAAGCATGATATTTAGTATCTTCAATAGGTCTTTGTGTTCTATGGTCATATAAAATATCTTCATGGGCGCACAAATTTCTAAAGTTAGCAAGTATCGGTAAATAAATCATTAGTGAATCAACAGAGATACCATAAACTTGAGCAATATCTTTTTGATCTTCATATTTCATAATAGTATATAATTCTGAAATTAAACCAAAAGATAAAACTTTTACAACAACCCAAAATGGAACATATCCATAATTACTAATGTAATGCATTGTTGCAGAATGTTGCCCACCATTTACTCTAATTTGTCTCTTTATTTTTTTCAACAAATCATTAACTTGCCTTATTTTATCACTCGACCTATCAAAGTTTGAAGGATTTAAATAATCCTTTTCTTTAATACCATATTTCTTTGATAATTGATATGAAAAAATACTTTTAGCATTGTTTTCGACAATCAAAATATTTTTAAAGAAAATATTTCTTATTTGTCTATCAAAATTAAACATTGCATATAACTCTTTAAAGCTAGCACCAGGTACAAACATTCTATCTTTAGAAGATTTCAAAAATAAATGTCTATAACCACTAATAAAGAAATAATTCTCTCTTAGAAGTACAGCTTTAGCATATTCGATATCATCAATATTTAATCCTTTGCTTTTCAAAATTTCAATCTGCTCATCAATAGTTTTAAATGTTTTTATCACCTAGCATCACCCTATTATTAAGATTATACCACACTTGAAAAGCTATTTAAATATTATATTTTTTATGTGTACATTATGTTATAATATTGTGAAAAGTAGGTGAAATAATGCCATCAATTACAACTCATTATCTTCTAGCTAAAGAAGTTTTTCATACTTTAAATGATGAAGAAAAATCAAAATTTAAGGATTCATTAAGTATCTATTACACTTTTTCCCAAAGTCATGATTATCTTTATTACTATACTTTTAATATTAAAAATTTTAAAAGAATTAGAAATCTAGGTACCACAGGGCATCACAATAACACTCAAGACTACTTATTAAATATTATTAAAGAAATTAAAAATAATAACTTAGAAAATAATCAAGATGCTATTGCATATCTTTATGGTTCTATTACTCATTATGTTCTAGATTCTACAGCTCATCCCTTTATTTTTTACAAAACAGGTGTTTATAGAAAAAATGATAAAAAGTATCATAAATACCATGGAATGCACACTCTAATGGAAAAATCAATAGATGCTATTTACTATCAAAAATATTTTAATAAAACATACAATCATTGTAACATAGTAAAAGAAATAATAGGAAAACCTAAGTTTACTAAAGAATTAACATCTCTAATAAACAATGTTTATTATAATACTTATCAAGAAAAAAATATAGGTAAATATTACTACCAAAGTATTATTCATACTAAAATAATAACTGCTCTCTTCTTTCAAGATTACCTTGGTATAAAAAAATTTTTATATAAATTAATCGACTTTATATCCAACCATAGTTTCGGTATTATAAGTGCTTATAGTACCCATAATCTTAAACCAAATAAATCTTTTTTAAATGAAGAACACCATACTTGGAACCACCCATCTATTAAAGATTTAACATTTAATTATTCTTTTGAAGATTTATTTAATCAAAGTATTAAGAAATCTCTTAAAATAATAAAAGAAGTTAATAAAGTATTATACGAAGACAAAGAAATTAATTATTTATTAAAATATATTCCTAACATTGATTATTCAACAGGCTTAGACATCAAACATAATATCAAAATGGATTATTTTGAAGAATCTAAAAACTAGATTCTTTTTTAACATTTCCCACAATTACTACATCCATTACAAATTATTTTGCTACCACAAGAATTACATTTATCTTTAAATAAAGGTTTATATAACTCATCTGGTTCTATTAAATTCATAAAATCATCATATAATTTAAATTCAATATCTTTTCCTTTAAAATTTAGTCCAGATTTATATGCCATTAAACTTTGAATATCTTTATTAGGCATATTATAGGTTTTACCATCCTTTATAAAAACACTACCAGTTTCCATAAAACAAAATCTAATATTTCTTTTTTGACAAGAATCATATAAACTTTTTACCCATTCATAATTACAAGCTCTTGCTCCATCATAATTTTCTCCCCCAACAATAACTTGTTCAATAAATCCCTTATCTAAATAATCATCTATATCAATTGCTTCTATAAAAGGAGCACACATTATTCCCTTATGTTTAAAAGGTAACTCTTCTAATATAGGCAATCTTTCTAAAGCCCTTTTTTGATTTTCACAAGTAACATTAAAAAAGACATTCTCATACCCATCTTCCCAATCAGATGGTAAATGATTTATAACTCTTTCAGGTCTTTTTGTAAGAATAAAGAAAATAACATCTTTTCGCTTTCTAATAATATCCCAAGCTTCATTACGCCATTTATCTGCTTCTTCAACAAAGAAATCTGATGTCATACAAACTCTTAACATCTCACCAGATTTTACTTTATATTCTCCATTTCTTAATCTTTGTAACGGATAATTAAAATTATTAGTCTTATATACTTCATTACTTGCAATTTTATTATTATGTATCTTATCTAGATAATACATATAACAATGTGAACACCCTTCACTTTTCTTAGTACAACCATGCCAAGGATTCCAAATATCATGCATACTACCACCATCTAAATTATAATTTATTTTTATCTACCAAACAATAGTTTTAATAATAATTGATTAATCCTTTAATAATAGTATCAACAATCTTATCTTGATATTTATCATCTCTAAGTAAATATCTTTCATTTTTATTTGATAAAAAACCACATTCAATCAAAACTCCAGGTATCTTTAATTGTTTAAACATATAAATGCTATCCTGTAACTTTTTTTCTTCTCGAGGACTATTCAAATTATTAACAAAAGATTTTTGCATTACTTTAGCTAATTTTTCATTACCTTCCGTATAAAAAACTTGTCCTCCATAATACTTAGTATCACTTAAATAGTTAATATGAATACTTAAATATAAATCTGCTTTACTTTCATTTATAAGTTTTATTCTATTATCAAAATCATTCTTCTTTCTTCTTGAAATATTAGGACTACTTAAATCATAATCACCATCTCTTGTTAAAATAACAGATACTCCTTGTTTAATTAATTCATTTCTTAATTTTAAAGAAATCTCTAAATTTAAATCACTTTCATATATACCATTTACCATTGTACCTTTATCTTTACCACCATGTCCAACATCAATTACAATAACTTTTCCAGCCAATTTATAATTAACTTCTTTACTATAAACTATTCCAGTTGTTAATAACATTAAACTTATACACAGCAAAAATATTTTTTTCATAGTATAATTTATTCAAAATAACAAAAGATATACAAGTATTTTATTTTTTATAAACATTTTAGTTGATAACATTATATTTATCCACAGTACGATATTTTAAAGTATTAAAAAAGAATGATTTAACACTAAATCATCCTATCCATAATTTCTAGTATAATCTTCTATCTCATAAGGTGCATCTTTAGTACCATCACCTGTTATAGGAAATGTCCCTTTTAGAGTAATTACAGGTCTAATAGCCATTGCATTATTTAAAATTTCATTACTATACCAATCCATAAATTTACCTGTTGACATTATATAAAATACCCCAGCAGTTTGAAGTTGACTATCATAATATGAAGGTGACATTGTCCACCAAGTAGTAACAGAATTTCCATTAGTATCTCTAGCATTATTCAAAATACCATTATCATTTAAGAAAAAACTAGAATTAGTAGCTTCAGCAGCTCCACCAGCAAATACATATTCATCAATTGATAATAAACCAACTTTTTCTACTACAATATCATCAGATGGACAACTAAACAATGGATCATATAATTCTGTATCATGATCAGTTTTTTGATAAGGACCAAAATAACTAACAGTATGTCCAGCAGCTGAACTATTTGCTGTACCGTTTTCTGTATCTTGGCAAAAATTAGAATCAACAATATATTTTTCATATTGTCTCAAATTATTATTATACCAACCTCTTAATGTAGTTGTACTACTATCATCTAAATAGCCATAAACCGGACTATTACCTGTTACACCTGATGTATCAGTATTATTTTTATCATTGATTAATTTAACTAATAACTTAGCTGCATCCATAGAAGTTGCAGTACTTGATGTTTTAAATACTTGAGTAACTACTCTACCATTAGAATCTTCAATAACACCTTCCAATATTAATCTAATATTAGCATTTTCATCAATTCTAAGTATTCTCCAAAGGTAACCACCAAAACTAAAATAATTATCATTAAACGCTCCACGATAAAAATAAGTATATTTTCCATCTTGTCCAGTTGTTTCATATATTTTCCCTGTTCCAGTTTCAACTGTAGAGAAGAAATCATCATTAGCTTTTAACACCGTAAATCCATCTTCAAGCAACTTATATTTACCAGCATCATTCAGTGTTAAGTTAATAGTATCAATAACCGAGGTTTTACTAGTTCCATATTCTTCTATTATTGCTATAACAACTAAATCAGTTTCCGTACCTGAAGACGAAATAGAAGAATCTGTTTCATCTATATAAGTTATAAACTGAGCCTGACTATTAGCTCCTAAATGAAACTTACGTTCAGTACCTAGTACTTGTCCATTTTTATCATAAATAACAAATGAACGATAAGTTGATAAAACAACATCTACATCAAAATCATTATCATTTCTTAAATTAACTGTAGCTCTAGCACCTAATTCATTATCATTAACATTTCCACTATCTTCAACAATATTACCTGTAATAGGAATTAATGGATTTCTAAGTGTAGGTTCAAAAACAAAAGTATAAGTAGCATTAATACTAGTATTACTAGGTAAACTATATTTATATGCTTCTTTATAACGAATTACAAAATCAAACGTAATAGATTCTCCTGGAGCTAAAATAACAGAAGTATCAAGAACAGCATCACATTGTGGATCAGAAGCTTCCAAAGAATATCTAATGGTATCATTATTAGTTTCTTCATCTACACGAACAAATCTTGCATTAGAATCTCCAACATTTTGAATAGTAATAATATAATGAAGTCTACCAACCGTCTGTGAAAGTTGAGCATTAATAGTCGCTGTATTTCCACTTTTAGAAGTTCCTAAATTAGTTGCATTCTTATGTTTATGATCAAACTTTATCTCAGTAACTAAAATATCAGAATCATCTAATAATACTGTTACATTCCCATTTTCATCTAAAGTTTGATTAAAAACAGCATACGATATAGTATAAGAAACAAACAAAAAGAAGGCTAATCCTAAAACAATTAACCTAAATTTACGAAATGACGAATATTTTTTTATTTTACGTAATTTCACTATTTCATCATCCTATTCTGCTTCCGTTTGAACAAATTTATATTTTAATACTATAGAATACCTATCTCTTGTAAATGCAATAGAAGCATCATCCTGCATAGTAACACTGACATCTATTTTACCAGTATCTCCTGGAACAAAAACTTTATTATCAGAAAAATCTTTATCAAAGTTAATTACAAGAGTTTCATCTTCAAAATGTGAATCAGTATCAGTATCTGGTTTAATTTCTTCTTCTACTCCATTTTCCATAATACTATATTCAAATCCTGTAAATAGAGCATTAATTGTTCCTTTATTAATTATACTAGCTGATATAGAGCAAGAATCACCTATTGCAACAAATTCACATCTAAAAGTTAATGTTTTCTCTGTTTCAGTTTTACTTGCTGTAGCAGTAGCAAATCCTGTTGTATCTGTACTTAAAATCTTTTCAAAAGCAATATCCCAATTACCTGAAGATAATACTTTTGTAACCCCCGTTACATTTAAATTCTGTGAGAATGCAGCATAAGCTATAGATAAGGAAGCTATAGAAATAAGCAATACAACTATTAAAATATTTTTAAACTTCCTCTTTCTTCTTATCATCTTTATCCTCTTTTTTTATAAAATCTTTTGATTTAATAACATACATAAATACTCTATCTTCTTTAATTACATAAAAGTAACTTCTCTTCTTATGTAATGATTTATAATATAGTATAGGTTCTTGTAAACCCATTTGAGCATCTAATATTTCATTAAAATCATTAACTTTTAATAAATCTTTACCTTTAATATCAGGTAAACTATCAACTGAAACTATAATTGAATCATAATCACGGAAAATCTTTTGAAGAAGTTGTCCATATTTATCCTGATTTTTTACAAGCATTATTGTGTATTTTACAAGAACAATAATCAAATATATAAATAAAACAAAAGAAATAATTCCACTAGCCATCAATATCAAATGCAAAATACTATTACCTTTAATATCTATTGTATTAGTAATATTATTAGTTGGTTTATAATCTGTATCGATACCAATGATAGTTTCCATTAAAGGTATTTTAATACTAGCTTTACTTATATTAGGTATCTTTGTATCACTAACATCTAATTGCAAATTACTTTTAACAACTAAACTAACAATTAATTCTCCGTCTATAGAAACACCATTAGTTCTTTTAAAGTCATTAATTATCATATTATATTTATCATAATCAACTTCAGCTTGAGTAGATAAATCAAAAGCCTTTGAATTACTAATATTTGATTGTTCTGAATCATATAATGTTTCTTCTTTACTCCAAATTACTACATTTTTACCTTTTTCTAAAGCTTCCAATCTAGCAACTATAGAATAATTATAATTACCTTCAATTAATTCTTCAGTTGACATTTTATAATCAAAATTAACTAATATCTTATCTATTAATGAAGAAATATATTTTCCGCCTGATTTTAAATATGGTTCCTCAAAAGAATCATTTTCTTTTAAATAAACTTTATAATCAACATTAGTGTCTTCATTATATACAAATTTATATTTCTCATTTTCCTTAAGACCATAAATAAATATCAATACAGAAATAACACCTAACCCTAAAACAACCAAATAAGAAATAAGTAATTTAAATTTTAACCACCTATCTATTATAATTTCTTTTTTTTCTAAATTAGTCATTTTGGCAACTCCCTTCTCATTAATTTAATAATTCATTCAACCACACTGTAAGATAGCCTATTACAGGTACTACGTATTCTACAATGCCAACAACATCAGAAATTATTAATTCACCTTCATCTTCAACATTATTATTATCACCTTTAGTTGTATAATAATATACATTATTCTCTTTTCTTACTTTTACAATACGATGAACAAAAATATTACCATCTTTTTTAAAAGCTATAACTTGATTTGTTTCTAATTCATCAGGTATTCTTTTTTCAACAATTACAGCATCTCCTCTATAAAATACGGGATTCATAGAATTAGATGCTACAGCTAATATTTGATAGCGAAAAAGTCCTGAAACCAAGCACATTTGTAATCCAATAAAAACAGTAATTATAATAAAATATATCCAATGATACCTTGGTCTTTTCATAACAACTTTTTCTTCTTTTTCATATAATCTACTTAATATAATCATTAATATTACTGGTAATAAAATATGAAAAATAGTATTTATATAAGTACCAGGATTAGGAACAAAAGGTACAAAATAAATATAACATTCTGTTATTATTCTATAGAATAGATTAGGTTTTCCTCCAACATGATAAGCAATATATGTATATAACATATTATTAAATATAGTACCTATTACAGCTAATCCTAAAAATTCAAAGATTTCACTATAATTTTTAAAATTATAAAGGAATATGTATCCTATAATCTCACTAAGTACAAATAACAATGTCATAAGAGCTAACCATAATTTATGTTCCTTTATTTTACAAACCACCACATATCTTACAAACTCTTGCGTAACAATTATTATAATTAACGGCAAAACATTTAAAAGAATAGACAATGGTTTTAAAGAAACTGGCGTTCTAGAAAATCCTACAAATAGTCCAAATAAATATGTTAAAAGTAAATACAATAATACAGATATTATTACAATTTGTACTGTATCCTTTTGTAATATTTTTCTACTTTTTCTATAACCTATAAAATAATAAGAAAAAATTGCAACCCCTATCCAAAATAGAACATATATCAAAGTTAAATGTGTTACTTTTAAAACATGTAGCATAAAATAGGAAATAATAAAAATTCCTATAATTGAAAAAAGAACTTTAATACAAAAGTCTATTTTTTTCTTATTCATAATTATCACTCTGTAGGTTCAGCTTGTTCAAATTTAAAAGTCAAAGATACGGTATATTCCTTAGCAGGTGCTTCTTCACCTTCTGGGAATGTAATACCAGGTTGAGCCTTTATTTCTAAAGTAAATTCCCCACTATCATCAGTTGCTAAAACAGTAGTATTTTCAACCCAATTAAGAGGTTTAGTGTAAGTAACTTTAACATCATCATTAGATACTTCTGTTTGTGCTGTTTGAGTATTTTCACCAAGTTTTAACTCATATCCAGTATATTTAGCATTGATTTTACCATAGTTTTTAATTGTTCCTTTTAATGTACAACTATCAGCATCTGAAGCTATTTCACAATCAAATTGAATTGTTGTAGTTTTTCCACCTGTTACATCACTTGCTGTAGAAGTTGCATAACCACCTTTAGTAGCACTAGCTGATTCAAAGGCAATATTCCAACTATTAGTTGATGATAAAACTTTAGTTGTTCCACTAACTTGTAAATTAGTTGAAAATGCTGCAAATGCCACTGATAATACTATTACAGATAATAATAATACAAAAATGATAGCATTCTTATAATTTCTTTCTTTGTTCATATAATTACATCCTTTCCATTATATATTTTTATTATAACACTACTTAAATAAAAAATAAATAATATATAATATTAACCCGACTTTGACAGTTTTGAACAATAAAACTGAATCATCCTAGATAAAATCTAGTTTTTTTATATTTTCCATATTGCGTATGTCCTCGTATGTGTGATATAATTTATTATATGAGGTATGGTTATGAGATTAAATATTAGAAAGAAAAACAATTATTCTTATTATTCTATTATTAAGGATTATACTGATGTAAATGGTAAAAGAACCACAAAAATCTTTGAAAAACTTGGTAACCAAGAACAAGTTGAAGAAAGATTTGGTAAAGAAAATACTTTAAATGAAATAAAAAAATATATTGATTCTTTAAACAGTGAAAGCAAAGAAGAAATTATAAAAAAGGAATTTAATCCTAACAAAAGAATTTCTTTAGGTATCAAAAGACAATTTAATGTCGGTTATTTATTCTTAAAAAAGTTATATAACGAACTACATATTAATAACATTTGTGATGAAATAGAAAATAAATATCAGTTTCATTTTGATTTAAATGAAATATTTTCTTATTTGGTCTTTGCAAGAATTATTTTTCCTTCTAGCAAATTAGAAACTTTTAAGCAATGTCAAAATTTTATTGAACAACCTAAATTTAAATTACATGATGAATATAGAGCTTTATCTTATATTGCTACCAATATAAACCTAATCCAAGAGCAACTTTTTAACAACAGTTTAAAGGTTACTAATAGAGATTCTAAAGTGATTTATTATGATTGTACTAATTATTTCTTTGAAATTAACAATGAAGATGAATTAAGAAAATACGGCATTAGTAAACAACATCAACCTAATCCTTTAGTTGGCATGGGTTTATTTATGGATGGCAACGGCTTACCTCTTGCTTTTAATATCTATCCTGGAAATAAAAACGAACAAGAAACTTTACTTCCAACCGAAAATAAAATAATAAATAATTTTAAATTAAAAGATACAAAACTTATCTTATGTACTGATGCAGGTCTTGCATCTGATAAAATTAAAAATTTCAATATAAAAAATGGAAGAGGTTTTGTTATTACTCAATCATTAAAGAAAACAAAGAAAGAATATAAAGACTTGATATTTGATGATAATAATTGGAGAATCATTAATGATTTAAGAAATACTTATAATATAAACAAAATTATGGAAGATGAGGAACTTAAAGAAAAATATTATGAAACAATATTTTATAAAATTATTCCAACAGAAACAAAATCTGTAAAACAAGATTTAATTATCACTTTCAGTCCAAAGTATTTTGATTATCAAAGAAATATAAGAAATGAACAAATAGAAAGAGCAAAAAAAATAATAGATAATAATGAAACAATAAGAAAAGGTAAAAATCAAAATGATTACAGAAGATTTATAGAAACAATATCAATAACAAAAGAAGGAGAAGTAGCAGAAGACATTGCTCATTCTTTAAATGAAGAACTAATAAAAGAAGAGCAACTTTATGATGGCTATTATGCATTAACTACAAATTTAGTTGGTGATGTAGAAAGAATATTAAGAATAGTAAAAGGTAGATGGGAAATTGAAGAATCATTTAGAATAATGAAAAGTGATTTTTTAGCAAGACCAGTTAACTTATCAAGAGAAGATAGAATAAAAGCTCATTTTACAATTTGTTTTGTTGCATTATTCATTTACAGATTGCTTGAAAATAAATTAATTCATAAATACACTACATCACAAATATTAAATACATTAAGAAATATGAGCATTATAGAACATAAAGGATGTGGTTATGAACCAATTTATGAAAGAACTAGTTTAACTGATGATATTCACGATTATTTTAAATTTAATACAGATTATGAAATCATAAGTTATAAAAGAATGAAAAAAATTTTAAAAGATATAAAATAAAAAAAGACGTACGCATTTTTTTAGAAAGCAAAAAAGCTCTCAAGTCCTTATAAATAAAGGGATTGGGAGTTTTTACTTTTTAAAAACTGTCAAAGTCAGGATTATAACACTACTTAAATAAAAAATAAATAATATATAATATTAATTTAAGAAATTTAAAAATAGTTATTTTTATTTCAGTAAAAATAACTATTCTTTACTAACACTACTACTTACATAGTAATAGTTTTCTCCATCACTAGTTCTAAATACATGTTTAAATGTTAAATTATCAGCACTTTTAAGCTCATAATAATACGGGAATTTATCAGTTTTGAAATATAAAAATTGTGCAAACCATTATAAAATGGTTATTTTTTTGTCAAATTTTTATTTTTTATATTGCGTAATGTATGGTAATGTGTTATTATTTTTATAGTAAATGAGGTTTATTTATGAGATTAACTATAACAAAATCAAAAAACGCCAAGTCCTTCTATATTATTAAATCAGTTACTATAAAAGGCAAAAGAACTTCCAAAATAATTGAAAAATTAGGTACTCTTGATGAAGTTAAAGTTAAAGCCAAAGGTGAAGATCCTTACATATGGGCTAAGAATTATGTAGATTTATTGAATAAAGAAGAAAAAGAAAATTCTGAAGACTTAATTATTCGTTTGTCTAAAAGCAAAAAATTAGAAAATAGACAATATACATTTAATGCAGGTTATCTATTCTTACAAAAGATATATTATGATTTAAGTATTAATGATATTTGTAATTCTATTAAAGATAAATATCAATTTCATTATGACTTAAATAATATTTTATCTAATCTTATTTATTCA
>CANQZL010000016.1 GCA_947628325.1 uncultured Bacilli bacterium | reverse complement strand
CAAGAATAATGGAAGAAAAAAGAAAGACACAAGAACAAATTTATGAAGAAATGAAAAGTATTGAATTTATTGATAGTATAAATTTAGAATAAGAAAAGAGATAAACTTTATTTTTGGTCTATCTCTTTTTTACCACTTATATAGGCACGAATAATTTGTACTTGTACTTGGTTGTGTGCTTGTAAATCTAGAGTGAATTTTCTCTTTAATTTTTTATTGTATCTTTCTAAAAGTTTTCTATCTTTTTTTGTTAGTTCGCACTCGTCAAGCATTTGATTAGTAAATGCAATTTCAATTATTGTGTCTTGCATTTCTTCGGTAATATTAAATCTTAAGTCTTTTAAATTTTCAAAATCTTGTTCGTTCATTTTTTCATACTCCTTTAAAGTGATATTGTATATTAAAGGTGTTTCATTAGTTCTTTTCTACACAATTTCTTTACTTTCACTTTTGAGGGTATGAGTTGGTCCTTGTGGACCAGTAGCACCTTGAGGACCTATTGTACCTGGTGTACCTTGAGGACCTGCTATTCCTTGTAAACCTTGGATTCCTTGAGGACCAGTTGGACCTATTGGTCCGGGAATTCCTTGGATTCCTTGAACACCTTGTGGCCCTGTTGGACCAATTTGTCCCTGAGGTCCTGTTGGACCTTGGGGTCCAACTGATAAATCTCTAAAACCGCAACAACTACCAGTTGCTATATTATTTTTATTAAAATTGTTTATCTTTCTTTGAGCATCTTGTATTAAACAATTATTATTCATAATTACCTCCTTTAATATAATTTATTCTATATGTAAATATGTGATTAGTTATTTTTTCTTAAATAATTAAAAAAAAGAGGAAAACCTCTTTAATTTGTTTGGACATAACCTTCTCTTTCTAAATAATCTTTAATATCTGAAAGTCTAGTATAATTACTTCCAATATGATTAACTATTTCTGTTAATGTAATAGTCATTTTTGAGTCGTCAAATTCGTAATTTTCTTCACCGGCATATGTTTCTGTTGCAGCTTTGTATTTATCATTATCTTGATAAATAAATTGTTGTGTATGAGTAGCAGTTATTAATAATGAATAAGTAGCATACTCTGCAAAACGTAGACGATATGTCTCAACCATTTCATACCCAGCATTATTATCATATGGTACTTCTTTTTGATAAATACGAATACTACCTTGGGCTTCTATAAATAAATTAGCTTGTTTGGTTACAGAGTTTTGATAAGCATCTGTTGCTACTACATATACAGTGTATGAACCAGCTGTTTTATATTTTGATTGTGTCTCCTCATCTTGAAATGAATAATTACAACCACTTATATCATGACACATTTCGACAAAGGAACTTGCACTATAATCTGTTCCTTCCATTATTGTTACTTGCCTTACTTCTAATTCAGGCTTTGTAGTATCTTGAATTATCAATTTTCCAATTTTTTGTATATTATTATATGTAACTGTAAAATCATATTCACCAACTTGTCCGACATTTACTTTAGATAAATCTAAGGAGTAAAGTAATTCATCAATATAATCTCCTTTAATACCAGGCTCTACATAGGAAGATGTTCTAACTGGTAGACTATCTCCTAATTCTACTGTAACAGTTAAAGGTCTAAAGTCATTTTCAGTTGGACGCTTAATAAACCAAATAATAAAACCTGCTAAAGCAACAATTACTAATAAAGAAAAGATTGCAGTTCTATTTTGGAATCGCATTGCATTTTTATTTGGTTTAACTTTTTCCTTTTTTCTCTTTTTATTTTTATTTTTTTGTTTTTCTATTTTTCTTTGTTCTATATCAATTTGTGATGGAAGAACTGCTTCTGTATTAAATGTTGAATCTGTCTCGGCATTAAATGTTCCCAAGGTTACTGAGCCATCACTTTTTAATGTATTATCTTTACTAACAAGTTCTAAAGATGTTGAATCTTCTTTTATTGATTCAAATTTAGGAATAATAGCAGATAAGTCTCTTTTTTTCTCTAATACTTCTTCACTATCATCAATCATAGTAGGCATAATAGTTGCTACTTCAGATGAGGACTGATTTTCAGAAGGAATTTTTTCTTGTTCTTTTTCTTTCTCTTTTGAAGATTCTATATTTTTGTATTCTTCTTTTTTTTCATCCATAAAATCAGCTTCCTCCTTTTTATTCTTGATACTATCCTACTATATAAATATACACTTTTTTTATGTTTTTTTCAATATAAAAAGCACTTTAAGTGCTTTTATATACCTTTTTTTATTTCTTCGTTTGAATCTAAATCCTGTTCGTATATTACTTCAGAATTTTTACTACTTTCTTTAGGTTTTCTTATTTCTATCTTATAATCTTTTTTAATATCGCGATTACCAGTTGTAAATGATAATTCATGTTCTAATTCATCATTTTTTAATATAGGAGTAGATTTTCTATCACGATAATTATTCTTATTAACTAAGCTTATTTTAGCTTTTAAAGAAGATAGTTTATCAGAAAGTTCTTGACTTAATTTAATTTTTAAGCCATTTTTTATTAATGATATTGTTATTGGCTTAGCATTTGATATAATTGTTCCTAAAGAATGATTAATATGTTGTTGTCTTGAGATATTCAAATGCGTTTGTTTAACTTTTACATTAGTACTTTCTTCTGATATTAATTGATTAAGTTTACTAAATGACATAGAAGTTTGGTCGGCTCTTGCTTCAATATTTTGGATTATTCCTTCTTTAACAAGAGTATCTAATATTTCATCTATTTCTGAATTATTAACATTAACATCATCTTCAAGAATCTTACGAATTGTTCTTTGTCTTTCCCCATTATTATAGTCAGCAACACTAGCATTTAACACAGCTATTTTTACTTGTTTTAATAATTTTAAAGGTACTTTACGACCATTTGTAATAAATTGTTGATATAAATCTCTACTTAAAAGTTGTTTTATCATTAATACTTCTTCATTATTCTTTATAGTAATATTATTATTTATTAAATCATAAGTAATTTCAGAATCTTTTGGTATTTTTGATGCATAATATTTTTTTATGTCATCGATTAACTTAATAATTGCCTTTTCATAAGCATATGTCAATATATCTTCTTGGCTTAGTTTTTGAATTCTCTGTTCAATCATTTCTTTTATATCTGTTAAGTCTTCTGAATTAGCAGTAATATTATCTTTATCTATGCTTTTTTTACCTTTAGCAGAAGATAAAATTTCAGATAAATTTAAATCTTTTTGCATACCAATTATTGCTAAACGATTAGTTAATAAATTATTTTCAATATTTATTTTATGAGATAGACGAACTTTTCTTTCTTCCAATTCATCGGCTTTTAAACCAGATTCAGGAAGACTATCTATTTGTTTTATAAGTTCATTAATTCTTTGATTATGATATACTACGAATTCTTTATTGCTTGATGAAAAGTGTACTTCATTTAATTTTATATCTTTTATATCTGGTAATGTATTTATTGATATTCTATATTTTCTAAAATATTCTAAGGCAATATCAATCATTTCAGTTCTAAGTTCTATTATTCTTTCACAATATGTTGCTGTTTTTAATGATGGATATTCCAAAATATCACGATCTAGTTCAATTGGTGTTTTTGAAGAATTATCTGGATGCTTTGCATAATCGTTTAATTGCCTAATTAAATGATTAATTTCTTCAATTACTTCGCAATATCTCATTTGGATTTCAACTTTTTCTTTAGAAGTATTTAACCAACTTTTTTCTGGATAAACAATTATGTTTTTTCGATCTTGTCTCATTTTATTTAATACTTCATCACTTACAAGCTGTTTTTTATAAATTCCTAAAGTATTATCACCTAAAGAAACTAATAAAGTTTGAGTTTCTTCATCAAATTCAGCTTTTACACCAAGAGCTTCAGCTTCTTCTCTAGTATTTATTGCATGAATGAAGTTAATTATTTCTTTTAAGCAGGATTTATATTTTTGATTAAATTCTTCAGAATTATAAGGAATATCTTCTAAGCATGTTAATGCCTTATGAGGTGTTATTCTAGTAATAAAATTAATTAGATAATCATATGTAAGATGACGTTTATTTTTTTCTTCATCAGACATGCTTATATCATTGAAACAAATTTTTTTATAGGCATTACTATTTTCTGTTTCAAATATTTTATTCTTCTCTTCTTTACTTAAAGTTGTATATCTGTCATTAATAGATTTTACAAATTCACGCGAACCTATTACAGAGCGAAGATTTTTAATATCTTCAATTAATTTTAAATAGTATTTTTCTAATTCAACTGATATTTCATCACTAAATTTTTGTAAGGTCATTTTATGATGTTTTGTGTTTATTTCACTATTAGATAATTGTTGTATTTCAGCAAATTGCTTTCGATTAGGGATAAGAAAAGATGTTAATGATAAGACGTTTTGTAAACTAGCTATTACTTGTGTATATTGAGTAATATCCTTATCTTCTTTGTCAGAAACTATATCTTGAATTTTTAGTTCAAATTCATCAATAGCCAATCTAGCTTTTCTATATCTCTTTTTAGTTTGAGATAATTGTTCTAGCTCATCTGGCATACCTAAATCATAATCTTCTTTTGATAATTCTCTAAATTTGTTAACATTTTTTTTGACTTGTTTTAACTCTGCTCTGTACATTGCTATTACATTTTTTAATAGTTTAGTTAAACTCATTATTGGAAGATATTCTTCAGGTTTTTCTAAAGCAGCATCTAGTTGCGAAAAAGCTGTAGTAATAGAATCAAAATAACTTGATAATTGTTTTTTATGAAATTCAATTATATTTTTAGTCTTTTTAATAGTTTTTTCTTTCTCTTCTGCTTCATATTCTTTTTTAGCTTTCTCTACCTCATTGATAAAATTTTGAGTATCAGAAAGTTTATTTTTAAATTCTTCTATAGATTTTTTAATAGTTTTTTGTTCTTCTGAAGAAGAATTTTTTAATTGACTTTCGAGATAGTCAATCTGTTTTTGATGACCATGAAGTACTACATATAAGCCATATATAAAGTCTTCATATTTGTTTTCTTTTATAAGATTTATAACATCTTTTTTTATTTGAACATATCTATTGATACTTTCTTCTTCTTTTAATTGCTTTTTATTACTAAACTGCAATACTCTTTGTTTGGCAAAATTTAAAGCTTGCTTTAAATTTTTTGTAGCATTAACATCTGCACCTTTTAATATAGTAGTTTCTCCACGATTTATTGTAATCATATTTATCCTCCCTTCTGCTTTAAGGTTAAACAACTAATCCTTGAATAAAATTGGATATTTTTTCTTTATCTAATGGATTATTAATATCTTCTAATTGATCATATCCTTCTTGATCTTTTATAACATATGAAGCAAGAATATCTACTGTTCCATTACGATTATCTAGTGAATATACAGCATATTCTTTACCATCAATTTCAACAACTGATAATAATTCTGCTTCCATTATTTCTCCTGTTTCAATTTCTACTTGGAACTTTTGATTGTTATCTTCCATAATAGTCCCCTCCGTTATTTTTTATTCTTATTTTATTATATCATATTTCTTATTTTTTAACATTATCTTTATCATACAAAACTCTTATTGTTGATAAATGACTATATTTTATTACTTGTTCTTTTAAATCATCTTGTTCAAAGAAAAGTAATTCTCCAAATTCCCAGATACTAAAAGATGCCATAAATGATAGAATTTCGTGAGTAAAAGGTAATACTGCATAAGCCGTTATTATTCCAACAATTAAAAACATTAAAATTCCTAATGTTAAGAAGAAATAGCTTTTTCTTTTTAAAGCTTTTAACTCCATCTCTTTTGTTACTTTTATAAGATTAAAATGATTCTTTATTAACTTTCTTATAAGAATTCTTTCAGAAGATGTAAAAGTATTATTATGTATTTCTAATACTAATGGATATTCCAAAGGAATAAATGATGCACAAGACTCAATTATATTTAGAAATTCGTTTTTTAAAATTGGTGTATCTGATAGTGAATATTCTGATACTATATTAGAAAACTTATCTACTTTAAGTTCAATATAGGCTTCATCATCATCTATTTTAAGTTCATTAATTTTTTTAAAATTATTAAATTTTTCACGTTGATATTTTTTTAATTTTTCAGGTCTTATCACATTATCTACTTCCTTGTATTATTATAGTAGTTAATTTCAGATAATTGATCAGCTAAATAACTTAAATCGTCATCTTCATCTGTTTCTACTTCGCCAATCATATAAAGCAATTCACTCATACTATTGCATTTGGCTGGGTCAATATTATATCTTTTTAAAGTGCTTACTTGATTATCCGTTAAAAGTAGTCCATTATCACGAGCTTTCAAGAAACTTTTATCTACTTCATTAAGTCCTACTAGTTCTTCTATTTCATCGTTAGTTAATTCAGTTGCCATATCTTTACTCTCCTATTCAGTATATCTTACTTTATAAGTATATCATAAAATATATTTTTAGTCTTTAAAAAACAAGAAAAAGTCTTATTTTTCTTGCTCTTCTTTTAAATTTTCTATAGCTTTGGCTATCCCTATTTTCCCATATTCATAAGTTAACCCACCTTGTTGATAGGCGATATATGGAGGTCTTATTGGACCATCACAGCTTAGTTCAATTGATGAACCTTGAGTAAAAGTTCCAGCTGCCATTATAACTTGGTCACTATATCCAGGCATATCCCAAGGCATTGGCAAAGCATTTGAATCTACTGGAGAACCCATTTGAATTCCTTGAACATATTTTATTAATTTATCTTTATCATTAAAAATTATATTTTGGACAATATCAGCTCTTTGTTCATTATACTTAGGTTCAACGTTATATCCTAAATCTTCTAAGGATTTACTTGTTAAAATAGCCGTTTTTAAACTACTTGCGACAACACTTGGAGCTAGAAATAAGCCTTGTAGTAAACTTTTATTTATTCCTAAAGTTGGACCAACTTCTCTACCTTCACCAGGACAAGTCAATCTTTCTCCAGCTAAATCTACTAAGTCTTTTCGTCCCGCTATATAAGCTCCATTAGGAGCTATGCCTCCCCCTAAATTTTTAATTAAAGATCCTACTATGATATCTGCTCCTACTGTTAAAGGTGTTTTAGTTTCAACAAATTCACAATAACAATTATCAACCATAATTATAACGTCTTTATCTATTTCACGTATACATTTTATAACTTTTTCTACTTTATCAATAGTTAAACTTTTTCTTGTTGAATATCCTTTACTTCTTTGAATTTCTATTAATTTTACTTTATTATTTTTTAAATATTTAGATATTTCTTGGTAATTAAAATCATCATTTACTAAGTCAATTTGATCATATTTAACTCCATATGAAGCAAGACTACTATCATTAGGAGTAATTCCTATTACTTCATGTAATGTATCATAGGGGGTTCCACTAATAGATAACATTAAATCATTTGGTCTTAAGAAGGCAAATAATGCTACTGTTAAAGCATGAGTCCCAGATATAAATTGACTTCTTACTAAGGCATCAGGGGCATCAAGAACATAAGCAAATATTTTTTCAATATTATCTCGTCCTAAATCATTATATCCATATCCTGTAGTACTATTAAAATAACTTTCAGACACATTATATTTTTGAAATGCTTCTAATACTTTTGAAGAATTAACTAAACAATTATTATCTATTTCAGTAAATATTTCTTTTAAACTTTTTTCTTCTTTAGAAATAAAATCTAAAGTTTCTTTTGATATATTTAACATCTTTTTACTCCTCCATCTACTCTTATAATTGTATCATTTATATATGGGGCATCCATAGCTATATAAAATATATTTTTAGCTATTTCTTCTGGTAAAGCAAAACGCCCTAGTAAAATATTTTTACATTCATTTTTGATATATTCTTCATCTAATTCTTTATTCATATCAGTACTTACCCATCCTGGAGCAATACAATTAACTTTAACTATAGGAGCATATAAATTAGCAAAGTTATGAGTTAGTGATATAACACCTGCTTTAGAAGCATCATAATCCATACTATAAGAATAATATGTGTCTATTCCATTTGTTGAAGATATATTAACGATAGAGCCTTCTTTTTGATTTAGCATAATTTTGCCAACATACTTACTCATTAAAAATACTCCAATAACATTTGTATTTAATATTTTTTGAAAATCAGAAACTTTCTTATCTTCTAAAGTTGTATCAATAGCTATTCCAGCATTATTAACTAAACAATCAATTCTTTTAAATTTATTTTGTACTTCATTAACTAGATTTATTACATCTTCTTCTTTACTAACATCAGCTTGAATAACTATAGCTTCAATATTATATTTACTTTCTACTTCTTCTTTTAAAGCATAAGCCTTTTCTTTATTATGAAGATAGTTAATTACAACATTAAAACCATTTTTAGCAAACTCTTTAATTGTAGCTGCTCCTATACCAATACTACTTCCAGTTACAATAACAACTTTTCTACTTAATTGACTCATAAGTAAGCCCCTTTCAATAACATAAATAATTATACCACAAGATATTTTCATTATGTTATAATATATTCAGGTGATATTAGTGGAACATTTACCTTCAAATGAAGATGTAAGAATTTATAAAATAGGAATGGAATTTGCCTTTGAAGGAATTGAGAAAGAATATTTTAAAGCAAATAACGAAATTGAACAAGAAATATTTAATAAAGGATATGAAGAAGGACAACGATTAGCCACACAAAGTAAAGAAGAAGTAAATGAAGAAGATATTATGACATCTATACATATGTAAACTTTTTAGTTTACTTTTTTTATTACTTGAACATATTTTTTATATTTTTCAATTTCTGTTACAAAGATGGACTTATTAGTAGTAGGACTTATTATATAAGTTATAGTTTTAGTACGAGTAAGTGCTACATAAAATAAGCGACGTTCTTCTTCAAATTTATAATATTCTTTTTGTTTATTAACATATTTTAATAACTTTTCTTCTTTTATTTGTGTAGGCATTCCTGTAAGAGAATTTTCCATATTAATTAAGATTACTACTTCACTTTCTAATCCTTTAGACTTATGAATAGTTAAATACCTAAACTTAATATTATTAAATATAAATATGTCATCTTCTTGGGTAAAAGAATCATCTATATACTTTGTTATATCTTTATTATTACGTCCTAATACCATTATTTCTTCTACATTTGTTTTTTGAATAAGGAGAAGAAGCTTTTTTAAAGCTAATACTTTGTTATCTTCATAATAGATTCTAATAGGATAATCTAAGTGTTTATGGGATATAAGATTTTTTCTTTGTTGAGATTTATTCTTCATTATAAAACTACCAGCTACATTGATTAATTCTTGAGGATTACGATAAGTATTAACAATTTGAAATATTTTAGAGTATTTTAAATAACTTGTAAAATTTAAAAAAATATGTAATGTACAACCTGTAAATCTATAAATTGATTGAAAATCATCACCTACTGCTAAAAAGTTAGCATCACATATATTAATTATTTCATTAATTAAATTAAACTTGGTTATAGAAGTATCTTGATACTCATCAACTATTATATATTGCCATTTTTTCTTTAAACCATATTCTTTTAAACAAGACAAACTTTTATTTATCATATCATTAAAATCAATAGCATTTTCTTTTTTTAGTTCTTCTTCATAATTCAAATAAATATTAATAATTAGTAAAAGAATATTTTTATTAATTAGATATTCTTTATAATTAAAAGTATATTTTATTTTATGAAGTATTTCTTTGAAATAAGAAATATCATAGTTATTAGATTTAAATAAACTAATAAATGTAGAAATAAGTCTTTTAAGATTTAATAAAGATTTCTTAGTATATTGTTTACCTAAGATTATTTTTAAAGTATTAGAATATTTTTTGTTAAAGGGAAGAATTGTTTCAAAAAAATTATCAATTATTTGATCTAAAAAATTATCAGGAGCTATTTGAAATTCAATATTATTTTGTTTTAGTATTTCTAAAGATAATTTATGAAAAGTATAAATATTTATATTGAAATTATAATTTTTAGCAATATTTTTCTTTAGATTAATCGTGGCATCATTAGTGAATGATATACAAAGAATATCATTTGGATCTATATGACAATAATTAACTAAATAGACAATTTTACCAATTATTGTTAAACTTTTTCCACTACCTGCTCCGGCAACTACTAAAGTAGCTTTTTCATTACTAAGAACTACTTTACTTTGATAATCATCTAAAGGATAACCATTAATATTATCAAGTAGTTTTACTTCTTTCCTTGTCTTTTTAAAATATTCCTCATTATGATTATCAATTAATTTATTAATGTTTTTTCCTCTATAAATTTTTTTTAAATTTTCAATTTCTTCTAAAGTAATATAATCTTTATCATTAATAATTTTATAAATATCTTCAATAAAAAATCACTCTCTCTATCTTATATATTATCGATAGAAAAAGTGATTCCTTTTTTATTCTTTAATTAACCACCAAATTCTTGAACGAAGAAAACTTTACCCATTGAATTAGTATATTTACCAACTCCCAGTTTTGTATATGTAGGATTAATCATATTTTTATAATGACCTTCTGATTCACGCCATCCTTCACAAGCCAATTCATCTGCTGCAAAATAATAGAATGCAATATTCTCACCATATGAAGCAAATCTAGTAAAATCATAATTCCAATACTCACCATGAAGACTAATCCACTCTCTTCCATCTGGTCTTTCATGAGCAAAAACATTAGAATAAGCCATTTCGATTGCTTTAATAGTGGCAATCATGCTTAAATCTTCATCTAAAGTTAAATTAGGTGCTCCAACCTCACGACGATATTCATTTGTTTTATTTAATATAGTTGTTCTACTACTAGCTAAACTATTATAAATACTTCGTGCTTCTATTTTCATTTGTGGAACAGTTCCATTGAAATTTTTATAGTCAATTACTGTTGTCTTACCTGAACGACTAACTTCTTCTTTACTACCATCATCATAAATATTATATGTAACAGTAGTAGTGGTTGTGGTTGTTGTACCATATTTAGTTTCTTTACTAAGAACAACTTCTTCATCAACTGTTTTTACTAGTTTTTTAGTACTCCCAGTATTTCCGCTATTTCCTTTACTTCCGGAACTGCCACTACTTCCAGTACTTCCACTATTTCCAGAACTACCACTATTTCCAGTACTTCCGGTACTTCCACTATTATTTTTATCATTTTTAGAACTATTATTAGAACTATTGCTAGAAGTATTATTAGAATTATTACCAGAAGTACTACCAGAACTATTACTAGAAGTATTACTTGAATTATTATTTTTCTTATTATTTATAATTAACTTAGTAGTTTCTTCTACACAATTATCATACTTATCACATATATTAATAACTATATCATAAGTACCTTCTTTATTTAGTGCACTATTACTTTCATCTTTATAACTAATGGAATAATCTCCTGAATTACTATTATCCT
This sequence comes from uncultured Bacilli bacterium, assembly GCA_947628325.1. Classification (GTDB taxonomy): domain Bacteria; phylum Bacillota_I; class Bacilli_A; order RF39; family UBA660; genus Coprovivens. The sequence continues at coordinate 3,073 of CANQZL010000016.1, read as the reverse complement.
TATATTCTAAGACAAATGATTTAATATCATATGTATCACCTTCAGTAATAGTTAGTTCTTGTAACTTAACTTCAGGCTTAGTTGTATCAACAACTTTTAATGTTGTTTCATCTTTTCCATTAATAATAACTTTATAAATTTTAACTTCTTTTAAAAATGTTCCATTTTCATTAGTTATAACCATATCTTCTAAACTAATTTTTTCATTTTCAAAATAGTATTCTATTTCTTCAGTTTCTTGTCTTTCATAATTATTATAATAATCACTTATTTTAGGAACTTCACTACCTATTTCAACAATAACTTCCTTTTTAATAGTCATCTTGTCATCTTCAACATTAATTTGTTTACTACTATATTCATCAACATCATCATTACTTTTATTATGTGATTTTAATTTAGCACCTCCAAATATTATAGTGCCTACCAAAACCAATATTATAATTGTAATAATGACTATTAATTGAATATTTTTTTTATTTTTGTTATTTAAATTATTTTTATTTTCCATTATAACTATCACCTACTTTATTACATTATAACAAAAATAATTAAAAACTAATAATAAATCAATAAAAATTTTGTCAATTTACTTACTAAAGAGGCTGTGGTATAATTTAGATAATAAAAAGGAGAATAGCTATGAGTGAATATGATACTAAAGAATATTTGAGTAAGGTTAATAAGTATTGGAATGCTGCTAATTACTTATCAGCATGTCAACTATATTTATTAGATAATCCTTTACTTAAAAGGACATTAAGAAAAGAAGATATAAAAAAGAAAATAGTTGGTCACTGGGGGACTGTTCCAGGGCAAACTTTTATATATACTCATTTAAATAGAGTTATAAATAAATACGATTTAAATATGATTTATGTTTCAGGACCTGGTCATGGAGGAAATGCCGTAGTTAGTCATGTTTATTTAGAAGGAACTTATAGTGAAATATATCCTTCTGTTTCACAAGATGAATTAGGTTTAAAAAAATTATTTAAGCAATTTTCTTTCCCAGGTGGAATATCTAGCCATGTAGCTCCAGAAACTCCTGGTTCAATTAATGAAGGTGGAGAATTAGGTTACTCTATTGCTCATGCTTTTGGAGCAGTATTTGATAATCCTGATTTAATAGCTACAGTTGTTGTTGGTGATGGGGAATCAGAAACTGGTTCACTAGCAACTTCTTGGCATTCTAATAAATTTTTAAATCCTAAAAATGATGGTGCTGTTTTACCAATATTACATTTAAATGGATATAAAATTAGTAATCCAACAATTTTTTCACGTATTAGTGAAGAAGAATTACTAAGTTTCTTTAAAGGATGTGGATGGGAACCAATTATTGTATCTGGTAGTGATCCAACTTATATGCATAAAGAAATGGCTAAAGCTTTAGATAAATGTATTGAAAAAATACTTTCAATTCAAAAAGATGCTAGAAGTAATAAAGATTATAAAAGACCAATATGGCCAATGATAATTCTTAGAACTCCTAAAGGATGGACTGGTCCTAAAATTGTTAGTGGTAAGCAAATTGAAGGTTCTTTTAGAGCTCATCAAGTACCAATTGATATGAGTGAAGAAAATCATCTTGACTTATTAGAAGAATGGTTAAGAAGTTATCATCCTGAAGAATTATTTGATAATGATGGAAAACTAATTCCTGAATTACAAGAACTAGCTCCTAAAGGAATTAAAAGAATGGGAAGTAATCCACATGCTAATGGTGGTAAACTACTAAAAGATTTGATTTTACCAGATTTTAGAAAATATGCAGTAACAGTTAAAAAACCTGGAGAAACTGAAGCTCAAGATATGATTGAGTTAGGTAATTATGTTAGAGATGTCTTCAAATTAAATACTAATAATAAGAACTTTAGAATATTTGGTCCAGATGAAACTATGTCAAATAGACTTAATCATAGTTTTGAAGCTGAAAATAGAAGTTGGATGGCTGATATATTACCTACTGATGAATACTTATCTAAAGAAGGACGCATTATGGATGGAATGCTTTCTGAAAATATGTGTCAAGGATGGCTAGAGGGATATATTCTTACTGGTCGCCATGGTTTTTTTGCAAGTTACGAAGCTTTTGTTAGAATTGTTGATTCTATGGCAAGTCAACATGCTAAATGGTTAAAAATAACTAATCCATTACCTTGGCGTGAAGAAATTGCTTCACTTAATTACATTTTAACTAGTAATGTATGGCAACAAGACCATAACGGATTTACTCATCAAGATCCTGGATTCTTAGATCATTTAGCTACTAAAAAAGCCGATGTTATTCGTATGTATCTTCCTCCAGATGCTAACTGCTTACTTTCATGTTTTGAACATTGTATGAAGAGTAAAAATTATATTAATGTTTTAGTTACATCTAAACATCCAAGACCTCAATGGTTAACAATGGAACAAGCTGTAAAACATTGTACACAAGGTTTAGGTATTTGGGATTTTGCTAGTAATGATCAAGAGCAAGAACCAGATATAGTTATGGTATGTTGTGGTGAAACTCCTACTCTAGAAAGTTTAGCTGCTGTATCTATATTACGTGAACATTTACCAAAATTAAAAATAAGATTTATTAATGTAGTTGACTTATTTAAATTACAAACTAAAAGTAAACATCCTCATGGATTAAGTGATGAAGAATATGATGCATTATTTACTAAGAAAAAACCTATCTTATTTAACTTCCATGGTTACCCTACTTTAATTCATGAATTATTATATGAAAGATACAATCATAATATAAAAGTTAAAGGTTATATTGAAGAAGGTTCTATTACAACTCCTTTTGATATGAGAGTTCAAAATGAAATAGATAGATATCACTTAGTTATTGAAGTATGTAAAATGGTACCTAATCTAGGTAGTAAAGGTGTATATCTTACTAAATTAATGAATGAAAAATTAGTAGAACATAAAGAATATATTCATGAATATGGTATTGATATGCCTGAAGTAAGAGATTGGAAATGGATTAATCAAAAATAGTTATCGAAAAAACGATAACTATTTTTTTTACTTAGTATAACTATTTTTCTTCTAAATCTAAAACTTCTAT
>CANQZL010000015.1 GCA_947628325.1 uncultured Bacilli bacterium | reverse complement strand
CAACTGGAGTTACTGGTCCAACTGGTCCAACAGGTCCAACGGGACCACAGGGAATTCAAGGTATTGCTGGATTAGTAGGAGAAGTAGGGGCAACAGGACCTCAAGGTGAGATAGGACCAACAGGTCCACAAGGAGAAATTGGTCCAACAGGCCCACAAGGAGAAACAGGAGCAGATGCACCTACACCAACAATAACAATTGGTACAGTAACTACTGGAGATCCAGGAACTGATGCCAGTGCTGAATTAGTTGGAACAGCTCCAAATTACACCTTAAATCTTACAATACCAGCTGGTCCAACGGGTCCAACTGGAGCAGCATAAAAAAAGTGTATTACTATACACTTTTTTTTGCTCCCCAAAAGTACTGAACTCTATATGTATATCCGTTAAATGTATATATACCAACACCTGTTTTCGTATAATTATCACTTAAGATATTGACTCTATGATCTTGAGAATTCATCCAAGCTTCAACAGCTTTTTCAGCACTTCCTGTTCCGTATACTTTATGAAGATTTTCAGCTCTATAGAAATAAGTTATTTCAGTACTATACTCATCCCAAATAGTGCTCCATACCTTTCCATTTGGTCTTATATGACTCCAAACATTAGAATATGCTAATTCAATTGCTCTAATAGTTGCAATTTCATTTAAAACATTGCTCTCAGAAAGAGGTGCTAAATTATTTTTTGCTCTATTACTATTAACTAAACTGATTATATTATTTTTAGATTTTATATAAAATTGATTATTCATATAAGTTCTAGCTTCTCTTAATAAATCTAATGCTTTAGTATTTACATTATAATTATATTTAACTACTGGTGTTTTAGCACCACTAAATTTAATAATTGATTTAGAACAATCAGAATTGATTTTATATTCAACACTATCATAATGAGTTGTTATAGTAGTACCATAATAGTTTTCTACATAGTCAAAATCATTTTGCGTAATAGTTTCAGGAGTACAAACTTTAAAAGGTGGAGTAGGGACATAAGTAATATCTAATCCCTTTCCTGTATTTTTATTAGTAGAACCCCCAGATCCTCCCGAATTACCAGATCCTCCAGAGCTACCATTACCACCAGAATTTCCAGAACTTCCAGTTCCCCCAGATCCTCCAGAACTGCCTGATCCTCCAGAACCACTAGAACCATTACCTTTATTTGGATTTATTTCATTGTGACTTTTTGCTTTATCTTCTTCTTTTTTTACTTCAGTAACTTCTAATGAAGCAATACCTTCAAAACAATTATCACTTATATCACATATTAATATAGGTATATTATTTGATCCTGGTTTTAAATCTTTTGTTGAAGTTATAGATTCATCTTTAAACTTTATTGAATATTCATTTACAAGACTATTATCATAATAACTTGTTACTAAAGATTTTAAATTTAACTCTGTTCCTTCAACTATTGTATAAGATTTAAGTCCAACCTGAGGAGGAGTTTCATCATTAATAGTTAATTTAGTTTCATATTCATTACCATTTTTTATTACAACATCAATTGTATCAACACCTTTTAAGTAATATACACCATTTATTTGATAGGTAAAATCACTTAATTCAATTGCTTTATTGCCTTTAAAATAACTAATACTGTAATCATTAGCAATGTTATATCCTTCATTAAAATAATCTTTTATTTCTGGTAGAGGACTACCAGTTTCAATTACTAATTCTTCTTTAATATATCCATCTTCTATTTCAATGTATTTAACTCCATCATCTACAACATAATTAAGTTTACTTTCATTCTTATCAAATATTGAATTTAAAGCAATCATAATTCCTAAAAAAGATAAAATAGTAGCAATACAAATCATAAATGTAATAAATGTAATCAAAAGATTATGTACATTATAATTTTTCAAATCAAAAAAATCTGCAATTTTAGAAAAAGCAGTTTTTTTAAAAGAAGTTAATTTTTTTTTCGTTTTTTTTAACTTCATAAAGACACCCTCTACTTTCTTAATTATATCATATTTTAGATTAATATAAATAAAAAAATATCATAGAATAAAGTAGGTGAGTAAATGAGAAATTATAAAATATCTGTATATGCCATAAGTAAGGATGAACATCAAAATGTAAAGTTATGGTATGAATCTATGAAAGAAGCAGATGAAATAATAGTTTTAGATACAGGCTCTACAGATAATACAGTTGAATTATTAAAAGAATGTAAAAAAATAAAAGTTTATGAACAAGTTATTAATCCTTGGCGTTTTGATAAAGCTAGAAATATATCATTATCTTATGTATCTAAAGATAGTGATATATGTATATGTACTGACTTAGATGAAAGATTTAATCCTGGTTGGCGAAAAGCTCTAGAAAAGTATTGGCAAAATGATGCTACAAGAGGACGTTATTTATACAATTGGAGCTTTGATAAAAATAATCATCCTGGTACTACTTTTTACATAAATAAAATACATACTAGAAATAATTATATATGGGTTCATCCTGTTCATGAAGTATTGTCTTGTACAGATAAAGAAAAAGAAATATTAATACCTGAAATAACTTTAAATCACTATCAAGATATTAAAAAAACTCGTCATACATATCTTCCTTTATTAGAATTATCTGTCAAAGAAGAACCAAATGATGATCGAAATACTCATTATTTAGGTAGAGAATATATGTATTATAAAGAGTATGATAAAGCTATAGCAACTTTACATAAGCATCTTAATTTACCAAGTGCTACTTGGAAAGATGAAAGATGTGCCTCTATGAGATATATTGCTTTTTGTTACTATTGTAAAGGTTATATAGAAGAATCTATTATGTGGTATAAAAAGTCTATTAAAGAAGCTCCACATTTAAGAGAACCATATTTTGACATAGGTTATTTATATTATAGTTTAAAAGATTATATCAATGCTGAAAAATATTTAAGACAAGCCCTTAAAATAAAAGATAAAAGTTATACTTATATAAATGAAGAAAAAGCTTGGAATGAAACTATATATGATTTATTATCATTTTCATGTTATCAAAACAAAAAATATTATAGTGCATTTAAATATATAAAAATGGCATTATCAATAAATAATAAAGATAAAAGACTAATAAATAATTTTAATATTATTAAAAATATATATAAAGAAAATAGAAGAGATTAATTTGTCTCTTCTATTTTCTTTATAATCATTTCAACTTCTTTTATAGCTCTACTATCATAAGGTAGAACAAACTTTAAGTAATTATTTTTTTCTGTTACAAATAATACAAAGTCATCTCCTAAATATATAGTATTTATCATACTTAAATGAACATCAGTATTTATAGTATTATCTTCTAATTTACATAAATACATAATAGCATCTATCTTATTTAAATATTCTTCTCCAATATTATTACTTAATTTAATAACATCATTTCTTTTTCTTAAGTATTTATCTTCGGCATCATAAAATTTAAAATTATTTTTATCAACAATATCACTATTAGCTAACAAAGTACTAATATTATCTTCATAATTAGTATATATATCTTCAGCATTTAATATAGAATCATTGTTCGCAAAATTTTCAAAATCATTAAAAATTTTATTTATAGGATCATTTATTATAGGACAAATAGTTGTATCAATATTTAAACCATTTCTACTTTTATAAATATCATTATTTACAATAGTAACATAATCTATAGATTCATTATCTTCTTTTGTAAGACTTATTAATCTTGTAGCAAAGTTTCTAAATATATCATTATATTGTAAATCTTTTTCTCCTTCTAAAATATTTAAGTAAACAGCATTACCATTTCTTACTCCTAAAATTTTGCCTACTAATATATTATCTTTATATACTCCAATTTGTATTCCATTTTTATTTAAGATAGAGTAATGTAAAAAGTCATTTCCTAAAGATCCAACTCTATATAAAGAATTCTTAATAGTTTTAAAAGAATCTTGATTGTAATTATCTAAAATTTTAATTTCATAATTATCTTCTATATATGATAAATAAGGAACTGTACTTTTAACTCTTTTAAAGGAATCTTTAAATAATTTTATAAGCATCATTATTCTTCTATTTAAATCATCAATCATATAATAGCTATCTTCGTAAATAGATTTTACAAGGGATTTTTCAAAAATCTTAGCTAAAGGATTATTATTAAAGCTTAACATAGTTAAAATATTTTCTACTTTTATTAAAGTTAAATCATTTATATTAACATCAAATTCTTTACTAAAATTAATTATATTATCCCAGTTGGAAATTATTGTCCCAAGATTATCAACTATTCCATCATAATATCCATCTACCACCATAAGTAAATTCTTTTTATTAAATAAGAAATATTTTAAATTTTCATCTAAAGTTTTAAATTTACTTATATCATATCCTTTAAATATTTTTTCAATATCTTTTATTGATAAAACTCTCTTTTTTAGTTCGTAATATCTATTTGTAATAGGGAAGATACAATTAATATTACTAAGAGCTTTAAAATAATCATGGGCAAAAGAATTTTGAACTTTATCCGTACTAATATGTTTATCTACATATTTATAAGTTTTATTGATAATATTATTTAAAATATCTAAATAGTTATTATATTCCATTATTTCTTCAATATTATATATATCAATATTATCTTTATACAAAAAATTTAAAGTAGATTTATCTACATAAATTTCTCCTCCTAAATTATCAATAATATCAGATAATTTAGTTAATTCTTTTAAAAATTTATTATTTACTTTAAATCCTAGTTCTTGTTTATAACAAATACTATTCATAATAGCTAATATTTCTATCTCACTATATGTTTTCTTATAATTTTCAATTTTGTTATTAAGAAAATCAACGTTTTTAATATCATTTAAATACTTATTATAAATATCAGTATTTTTAGGTTTAATAATTCCAAGTTTATTAAGACAATTTTCTTTATCGAATCTTTCGTTAACTATAGGAGTTAAAACATGTTCTAAAATACTATTGAAATCAACATCTTTATTAGCCAAATATTCTATATATTTTTCTTTAACTGATTTAACATCAAAATTATCTTCATAGTATGCAGAATATGATTCCTTATTAGGATCAGTTAAAGATCTAACAAATAGTTTAAATTTAAGATCTCTAAGAAAGCATTTTCCAAGTTTTTTTCTCTCGTTATATAAAATCTTTTCTTTTAATCTAAAATTCTTTAAAATAATCTTTTCAAATTCATTATTATATTGGTTAACTTTATTACTAATAAATAGGGAGACAAAACCATTTGCATAGTCATAAATATCTTTCTTCAAATGATAGTTGTCATAATCTCCATACTTTATATAATTAAAAAACTTTTCAACAATATTATTATAAGAATCATATCCATTATCTAACATTAGATAAATAATATTATCTAGATAAGTATTTTTTCTAATACTTTTAGCAAATTCATTAATATCATCATTACGTTCTATTTTCTTTAAACTATTAAGTATTTTTTTTGCCATATTTTGAAAAATAGCTGAGTTATTTTCCTTAAATAGTAAAATCTTTTCATTAACAATATCATATTGTAAATTTTTGACATCATTTAAAGTCAAATTCATATTTCCATTGCTAACTAAATTTAAAGTTTCTTCAAGTCCTAAAACTAAATATGCTATTAAACAAGATTTATAACTTAAGACAGTTACTTTATATTCTTGTTTTGACAAAATAGCTTTCATTCTAATCGTTTCGTATAAGTAATTTACTTCGTCAAAATTAATATTATCAATTACCTCATAACTTAAGTTAAATATTTTTGAAACAATATCTTTATTTTTAAAAATACTTAAATCAATTTCTTTTTCAAAATATTTATCTATAAAATTAACTATATCTATTGTATTAAATTTGTTTTTTATTTCTTCTATTTCAAATACTTTATGGATATTTATATTTTTTTCTATTAGTAATCCAATTATTTCATATGAACTTAAATTATTCATAATATAAGGCAATGAAATATAATAATATAAATCTTCATCATTAAGTAATTTTAACATTTCATACAACATATTATGTTCTGTTTTATGTACTAATACTGGACTCTCTAAGTAACCTTTTATAAATAAAGAATCTTTATCTTCAACTTTAATATGTAAATTATTAATTCTATCAAAAATTATTTTTCTTTGTAACATATTAAATGCTGATTTAAAGCTAAGTTTATTAATAAGTAATTCTATAGCATATGAACTCATATCATTTATAAAAGAATCATCTCTTAATATATTAACAATATCTTCTTCTGAAAAATTGTCATTAATTGCTTCTATCATAATAGTATCTATAAATTTATTAAAGAGATTATAAGTTTGAAATATTTTATTTTTCTGATTATCATCTAAATAGTCAAAAGGATAGACATTAATACTATGCTTAGGACATAATAGTAAATTATTTTCCGTGAAATATTTACTTGCATTTTCATTGTCTAACTTATATTGTCTTTGAATAATACTACTAAAAGCATCACTATCTAAATTTTTAATTTTACTAATTTTATCAATTTCTATAAGATTTAATAAGTCTAAATATTTAGTATTAAATTTTCCTATAAAATTAGGATTTTCAATTAAAAAGTTATATATTTTATTATTATCTATACTAGGAAATACTAAACTATTATTATTAATTAAATTAAATATTTTTTTATTATTTTCATATAATTCAAAAAATTCATCAAAAGTTCTATATTTTTTTAATAAAAAGTTTGTATAAGAATCTCTAGATAAAATAAAACATTCATCATAGTTATTAAGATCTATTATTGAAAGTAAAGAATCTGAACAATTAAGATTAATAGTAAATGACCCAATCTTATCTTTTAATTCTTTGTCTTTTAAAATAATTTGTAAAAGATATGTACTAAACTCATTATTTTCATTTAAACTCTTATTAATAAGTAAAATATCTTCTGTTGTATAATTCTTTTTATTATTTAAATAATTTACTTTTTCCTCATTATCTAATGATTTCCAAATATTTAATAAGATATCTTCATCTTTTAATATATCTTCATATTCATTTTGCTTATTAAGAATTTCTAATTTTATAGAAATATCTAACTCTACTATAAAATCTTTAATATATTTATAATAAGCAAAATAATTTTCATTATTTTTTGTACTAAGTAAAACTCTAATATCTTCAACAGCTGTTTTACTATTTTTTAAATACTCTTTAATATTATCTAAAGTTTTTTCCATTTCTTCTGATAGAGTAGAACTATTATACAAATAAGAATGTATTATTTCTTCAAATTTATCTTTTAATTCATTTATATCCATTAATGCCCCTCCTTATCAATAAAAAGATTATATATATTTATTCTGGTAATAAAATAGCATGTACAACTAATCTTCTGTTATTATCTAAACAAGTTGACAAAGTTAATAATTTACTATTTTCATTAACTTCTACATCAAATTTTATCTCACTTCTATCTTTTATAAGTTTAATAAACTGTAACTTTTCTTCTGCAGTAGCAAAATTAGTAGTCAAATAATCACTAGTAACCTTTATGCTATATACTGAAAATATTTGCCATTTATGAGAATTTGTTAAAGTATTAAAAGTAATATAATTTCTTTCTTCGTCATCACTAAACCAATTTTTCTTTCTAAGTCTTTGTAAAGTACCAAACATTACATTACTTGTAAATCTATTATGACCATAAATAATTGTGTTATCATCTTCTAAGTTAGGATTATTTCTATAATCCATGAAAACCCAACCATTAAAATCTTTTTCTTTGTAGAAATTATGCCTTAAATAATAGTTGTTATTTACACTTTTTACTACTGGATAATCAACTTCTGTGTCTTTTAATGTTATCCACCCAACAATATCTGAATTAATTTCTTTTAATTTTTCATAAGAGAGATCTTGTTCTATAACATTTGTTTCTTCTGTACTTGTTTCATTATCTAGTATTTCTTTTATATCTGAGTTAATATTGTCAACTTTAATTTCAGATTGATAATTATTATAAATTATGTATCCAAAGATAGATACTATTATACAAACAATAATTAAAGAACAAACTTTAAGTGTAGTAAATATTACTTGTCTTAAATAATTTTTTTCTAAATAATCTTTAGAGTAAACTAAAGATAGTTTTATTTTTTTCCTTTTTAATTCTTTATTTAAATTTTTTAAATTAATTACCTCTTCAGGATTATCTAAATCATCATGTATTTGAATTAATATATTTTTTTTCTTAAATCTTTTAAGTATATCACTTATTACTTTAACATTTTTAAATGAATACTTATCTAAATGAATAACTTTTAAATATTTATTAATATTACAAAAATATTTAAAATCTTCTATATCATTATCTATTAGATATTCACCAAAACGTATATTTGTTTTGTAATATATTTTTGAAAAAGATGTTAAATTATTTTCAGCGGTAAAATTACTTGAAAATAAGACTTCATTACGCGAATCAACTTTAATACCATTGCGATCAAGAAGTTCAATCATATACTCTGGGATTCCATAACAACTGATTTTTTTAATATTTTTAGCTTTTGTTATGGCTTCACATAGTTCATAAGATAAATTATCATCTTGTAAAATAGTAAAACATTCAATTTTAGGAATGGCAAAAATTACTTTAATAACAAGCATTGCTAATTCATTATTGCTGACAATTACATTTTTAAATTCTCTAATTTTATCCAAGTCAGCAATAAAATATCCAACTATTTTATAATTTTCTTCTAAATATTCGTCACTAAAAATTACCTCATTATTTGAAATAACATTTGTATTTAAAAGATTTTCGCCAACTGGTTTATTAGTACGATACTTAAATTCTAAAGCATTATCTTTAATTGTAATAGTAATTTTCTTCATAAGCCTTCACCAATATTTTATTTTTTCTACTATAATATATAATAACATAAAAAATAAATATTTCAAAATGTAAATACAAGAAAAAAATATATCACAAAATATGAAAACATGTTATAATATAAGCAGAATAAGGAAAAATAAGTATAGGAGAGGTATTTATGAGTAAAAAAAGAAAATTATTATTTATTTTAATTGCATTGCTAGTAATCCCACTTGTTGGATTAAGAAATGTAAATGCTGCTGCTTTAGGTATAAAGAATCGTACAGTAGTTTGTGAAGATGATTTGGAGGTCGGAGAAAGTACAAAGTGTTACTTATTAGGAACTGGTGAAAGTAGTGGAGAATCACATGGCTTTGTTACAAAAGTATATACAAGGGATGGCTTAAGACTTATGGATGCAGCAGGATATCCTGCTGATACAAAGGCATTCAAGGTTGAACCAACATCAGGAAGTGAAGGTAAAAAAACAAGTGATGGTATTATAAATAACTTAATTTGTAAAGCAGATGCTGGAACAAATACTAATACTGATTATCCATATACTGGGGAAGGTCAAGATTATGCATGTGTTGCCTTTTACAGTAGCAGTAAAGACAAAAAAAATTTTACTGTAGCTAATGGTAAACCTAAAAGTTCAGATACCAAATTAAAAGAACATTTTGATAATCAAGGTTTAGCTGGCTTAATGGTAATAGGAAGCTATACAGTAAAACTAGAAAATGGCGATGCAAATAGTGGATGTGGTGAGATTTGTGTAAAGTCATGGGAAATAGAGGAAGCTTCAGACTATGATACTTATTCAAATGGTCCAGATGCAGGTGGAGCTACGGTAAATCCTGGCGAAGGATCTAATCAATATTTTTGTGCAGAGGTTCATATAGAAAGGGAACCTGGAGAATCATTAGGTACTCCAGAAACTGGTGCTTTCGTTTCATATACTTTACTAATAGCAGGAGCTCTAATAGCAATAAGTGCAATAGTTATTGTAAAGAAAAATACTAAAATTTATCATGTATAGTAAAAAGTAGAGAAATCTACTTTTTTTATGTCATAAAATTAAACCCTAATTCATATAAAAATTAGGGCTTTAATACTATTAAAAATAGTTAAAATAGTTTACAATTGCTTTTGTTCTTTATAATAATCATATAATTCTTTAAATCTATTAAAATGAACAATTTCTCTTTGTCTTAAAAATAATAATGGACCTAATACATCTTCACTTTGTGCTAAATCTATTAAGTTTTCATATACGGCACGAGCTTTTTGTTCAGCTGCCATATCCTCTGACAAATCAGCTAATACATCGCCAGTACTTGCAAAATACATAACTGTAAATGGTACTCCCGAAGCATCTGTAGGATATAATCCTTTTCCATGATCAGCAAAATATCCGTCAAGACCAGCTGCTTTTAATTCCTCAACAGTTGCATCCTTAGTTAATTGATAAAACATTGTAGCAATCATTTCAACATGTCCAAGTTCCTCACAAGCTATATCGTTTAGTAAAGCCTTTCCTTTATCATCTGGCATTGTAAACTTTTGACAAAAATAACGTAAAGCAGCAGCTAATTCCCCGTTAGCTCCTCCAAACTGGGTATTCAAAGCTTTCGCCATTCTTAAATCCTTAGTTTTAATATTAATAGGATAATTTAACTTCTTTACATATTTATACATTAAATTTTTCCCCCTTCAAAAGGCCAAGGACCTTTTACCCACATATAATCATTATAATTAGAATCATCAAGTTCTAATGGACCATATTTCTTTTCATACATATCTACATATTTTCTTTCTTTCTCAGTATATTCTTTAAACAAATCATATATATACTCGTTTTCTGGATGTAAATCTAAATATAAAGATAAATCATTCAAAGCAAAATCATATTCATATATTTTTAATAAAAGATCTCCTTTTTCAGTACTAGTACTAACTCTAGAAACCTTATAATTTTTATATGGAACATATTCATTTTTATACATATTTCCATACATAAACCCATTCTTTTCATCAAATAACATAGGCATATCACTATTTTTAGGGCTAAAAATTATATCTTCAAAAAACATTTTAATTCCTCCTAAACTATAATATGTAATTAAGAAAAATAGATTTAGTTAAATAACCTACAAATAAAGAAAATAGCTTTTGCATATTATAATAATATGTGGTAAAATAAATATATAGAAAGGGTATGATGCTATGACTTTAAAGAAGAATGAACGTTATATACCAATAAAAAATTATATTCTTGCAATTGTTATAGTAGTCGTAATTATTTTACTAGCTTGGTATGCATTTGCTTGGTATAAAGTAGTAAATGAAAATAGAATATCAAAATCATATTTAGTAAAAGAAAAAGTTATATCAAATGAAATAACAAGCTTAGATGAAATTAGCACGGTTTTTTCAGAAGCTCCTAATAGTTATTTTGTTTACATAAGTTATACAGGTTCTGAAACAATCTATAATATGGAAAAAGACTTAAAGAAAGTTATTAATGAATATGCTTTAAATGATTTAATATACTATATAAATGTAACGTCTATAAAAGATGATGACGATTATATAGAAAAAATTAATGATTCATTAGAGCTAAAAGATAAAAAGGTTACAAATGTACCTACAATAATATACTTTAATAATGGTGAAGTAGTAGATTTAATTAGTAGAACAGATAGTATTATGAATGTTGGAGATTTCCAAAAATTACTTGATGTCAATCATATAGAAAAAGAGCAATAAGACCACATGGTCTTATTTATTTTAGGAGGAATTATGATTAATGTAGTTTTATTTGAACCTGAAATACCAGGCAATACTGGAAATATTATGAGAACTTGTGTAGCAACAAATACAAAACTTCATTTAATAAAACCATTAGGATTTTCATTAGATGAAAAAGATATTAGAAGAAGTGGTGTCAATTATATAGATAATTGTCATTATGAAGTATATGAAAATTGGGAAGATTTTTATAATAAAAATAAAGATTTAGGAGAATTTTATTTTTTAACAAGATATGGACATAAACCACATACAAGTTTTGACTATTCAGATAGTAGTAAGAATCTTTATTTTGTCTTTGGAAAAGAATCAACAGGAATACCTCGTAATATTTTAAAACCTCATATTGATAGATGTATGAGAATTCCAATGACTGACAAGGTTCGCGCTTTAAACTTATCTAATAGTGTTGCTATAATGGTATATGAAGCTTTACGTCAACAAGATTTTAATGATTTATTAAGAAATGAACCACATAAAAGTCAAACTTTTATAGAAGATTACGAAGATTAATGGCTATTAATCTTTTTATATGTTAAAATGACAATAGGTGATGTTATGAATTGTAAATATTGTGGAGCAGCACTACCAACTAAAGGTGGAGTATGTCCAGAGTGTGGAAAAATGATTCCTATATCTCAACAAAAAGAAATGAAAAAAATGTTAGATCCTCGTTGGAATGATTATCGTAATAAAGATACAGCTATGTATAAAAGTGCTTCAAATACTGATAGTGATGCTAAAATTGGTAAAGCAATTGCTCTTATAATTGGAATAATTGTGGTAATAATATTAATAGCAATTATAAAAGGAATGAGTAAATGAAAATATTATTACTATGTATAAAAATATTTTTTGCTAGAATAGCTGATGTAACACTAGGAGTAATAAGAACTAATTATTCTGTAAGAGGCAAAACTATTTTAGCAGGTATTATAGCATTTTTTGAAATCTTTATTTGGTTTTTAGTAGTCAAAGAAGCTTTAAATACAGAATATCAAAGTATATGGATAGTTATTTCATATTCAGCTGGATATGCAGTAGGAACAATTGTTGGAACATTTATATCTAAAAACTTTATAAATAGTTTGATAAGTGTTGAAGTAATTACCTCCAAAGCTTCACGTAATAATATAGATAAAATACGTAATGCTGGTTATGGGGTATCTGTAGTAACAGCAACAGAAACATATAATGAAGATAACAATAGTATATTGTTTATTACTTTAAATAGTAAATACTTAAATACTTTAAAAAAATTAGTTAAAGATATTGATAGTAAAGCTTTTATGGTTATAAATGAAACTAAAATAGTTCAAAATGGCTTTATTAAATAATAAAAAGTTGCATATTTTAATTTTTATGATATAATCTAATTATCAGATTTAAGTGGGCGTAATATCCCACTTTTATATTTGTTTAAAGAGGTGAATCATGGATAAAATATTAGAAGAAATTAAAAGAGCTATAACTAAACCAATGAATGATATGGATATAATTGTTGACAGTATAGTTTATGTTACAGAGGGTAAATACAATTTCCTAAGAATTGAATTAGATAAAGTTAATGGTATTGATCTAGATACTATAGTAGCTGCAACTGAAGTTATAAATCCTATAATAGATGAACTAGATTTAATTGATGATTCGTATATCTTAGATATTTTAAGTAAAGAAAAAGGAAGTGTTTAAAATGGCAAGAAAGAAAAATGTTGTTGAAGAAACAAAACAAATGGATCCAGAAGCTTTTATTAAAGCCGTAAAAAATATTACAGAAGAAAAAGGTATTTCTGAAGATGTAGTTTTTGAAGGAATGGAACTAGCTTTAGCTACTGCATATAAGAAAAACTTTGGTTCAAAAACAAACGTAAAAGTAAATATCAATAGAGAAACAGGAGAAATAAAAGTAATATCATACTATGTTGTTGTTCCTGAAATTGACGAAGGCGATACAATAATAGATGAAGAAGGTAATGAAGTAGATGTACCTCCAGCAATTAATATTGATGCTCAAATTCTTTTAGAAGATGCTCGTGAAATAGTACCTGATATTGAAGTAGGAGAAACTATCGAAAAAGAAGTAACGCCAAAAGACTTTGGTCGTGTAGCTGCTGGTACTGCTAAACAAGTTATTATGCAAAAAATAAGAGAAGCTGAAAAAGAGTCAATTATTTCAGAATTTAATGATAAACAAGATGAAATGTTAGTCGGAACACTTGCAATGGAAGATGCTCGTAACTACTATGTTGAACTTGGTAGAACAAGAGGAATCCTTCCCAAAAGTGAAATGATTCCTGGTGAAGAAATAAAAATGGGTTCAAGTATTAGAGTATATGTTACAAAAGTTGAAGCAAATAATAAAGGACCATTAATTCTTTTATCAAGAAAACATTATGGTTTTGTTAAAAGATTATTTGAATCTGAAATTCCTGAATTAGCTGATGGAACTATTATATTACATGCTGTAGCTCGTGAAGCAGGGGTAAGAAGTAAAATTGCTGTTGAATCAACAGATGAACGTATTGATGCTATAGGAGCTTGTATAGGAGAACGTGGTTCACGTATTGCTTCTATTTTAAAAGAATTAAATGGTGAAAAAGTAGATATTGTTTTATATAGTAATGACCCTGCTGAATATATTAAAAATGCTTTAAGTCCAGCAAAGGATGCTATAGTAACAATAACTGATCCAATGAAAAAAGAAGCTCTTGCTATTGTGAATGATGAAAACCTATCATTAGCAATAGGTAAAAAAGGAACTAATATTAAATTAGCTTCTAAATTAACTAAATATAAAATTGAAGTAAAAACATTAAATCAAGTTAATGAAGAAGGAAATAACTAAGAAAGAAGGTATTTAATATGAGAAAAATGCCTGAAAGAACTTGCGTAGTAACTAAAGAAAAAACAAATAAGAGAGATTTATTACGTGTTGTAAGAGATAAAGAAGGAAATGTAATGGTAGATGTTACTGGTAAAGCAAATGGTCGTGG
>CANQZL010000014.1 GCA_947628325.1 uncultured Bacilli bacterium | reverse complement strand
AAAAATATTGCTTTTTACTATATAAATAAGTTATACTTATATAGTAGGATGTTGTTGTATGAAGGTTATAGAAGGAAAAGAAAGTAATACTTATGTAGACAATAAAATTACGAAGTCTTTTAAAGAAGACTCTTTTAGTGACTCTATTAATTTTAATATACAACTTCTTTATAGCTAATTAAAAAATATAGAAAGAAGTTGAAGTAAAATGTCAAAACATGAAACTTATATAGATAAAAATAAATGGAAAAAAGAAAGACTAAAAACAATTGCTAAAAAAGCAATAATCTTAGTATTATTAATTTTTGCATCTAATTTTATTATAGATAAAACATTTCACTACAACTTCTTAAGCAATACACTACAAGCTATTGTTGGCTTAGCTAATCAAAGGGAAGATGTACCAAGTATAGACATAGTTTCATCAGGATGGGAAAACCAAGCAGATGGAGCATGGAGAGTTACTAAAACTAGTAAGTGGGACGACGAATCCAATGCTGATATAACAATAGATGTAGAAAGCATTGCTAAGATTTCCAATAAGAAAAAAGATATTGTTTTAGTATTAGATAATTCATATAGTATGAAAGGTACAAAACTAGATAATTTAAAAACAAATACAATTGATTTAATAACTACTCTTTTGGATGAAACAGAAAATACTATAGCATTAATTAATTTTAACAGAAATTCCACAATATTATCCGATTTTACTAATGATAAAAATAAATTAATTGAAAGTGTTAATAATCTGCAATCAACTGGTACAACTAACTATAATGCAGCACTAAAAAATGTTGATATAATACTTCAAGATTATGAACATAAAGGAGATAAAGATTTAATTGTACTATTCCTATCAGATGGGTATCCATGTGAAGATACTCCAAATCAGATACCTACATTTCAAATGTTAAAAGAGAAATATAAATATTTAACTATTAACGCTGTACAATATGAAATGGGTGATAAAATTCAACCAGATTTAATAGAAATAAGTGATAAGCAATATTTGGCAACTGAAGAAAATTTAGGAACAATATTATATAAGGCAATTAGTTCATCTGAATTTTTTGAGGAATTTAAAATAACAGATGTTATAAATGGAAAAGATTTCTTTATTGACTCAGAATCAGATATTAAAGTTACTTTAGGAACTTTCAAATTGGTAAAGGAAGACGGAGTTCAAAAAGTACTATGGGATTTGGGCGCTAATTCATATAGAACTGGAACAACAGAACGTATGACAATTCACTTAACTATGGTTAGAGAAGAATTAGAAACAGCTCCTGTTCAAAGCCATACTTCTTTTGGTGCTTGGATAGGAAAAAGTTATATGACTAATACCTCTGCTGAAGTAATAAGTAAATTTAATGGTGAAGTTGAAGAAGATGTTAAAACTGATAAAACTCCGATTCTACCTGCAACTTATTGGGTCTTTTATGTAGAAGAATATGATTCAGAAGGTCAAGCTATCGAACATTATGTTGGCGATATAGTTACAATAGATAGCTATAGTGAACATTCTTCTGGAAATAGTAAATATGCTAGATATGTAATTCAAACAGATGGTGTAAAAAAAATTAATGATAGAGAATTTGTAATGCCACCTGAAAATGTAATATTAAGAGAAACAAGAATAAGCACATCAGTTTCTAAAAGGATGGATGGCTCAGTATTCTCGTATGCTGGAGCAGATAAACAATTATATAATTTAGTTAAAAGATTAGCTTTATCTAGCAATAGAGCTTTAAAATATAATGGGGAAGGTTCAAATGATTTTGCTAATGATGTTTATTATTTTACTAATGCAGCTTCTAATAATGATTCAAATACCAGTAATTTTGCATATTTCGCTAATTTCTGTTGGCAAATTGTAAGAACAACAGAAACTGGTGGAACAAAGTTAGTCTTCTATGGTGAAAAAGACGAAGAAGGAAAATGTAACACTACATCAAAAGATTCATTAAGTGGTGTATATAATTATAATAGTGATGAATTTAGTAGTGTAGGCTATACTCAAAGTAATATTGATTATGCTTCTTTTGAAAAAATTAAATTTACGGAAAGCAATGACTTTTATGTAAAAAATTTAAACATTTATGAGCAAGAAACATATGAAAGGGAAGAACGCGAACCACGCGATTATTATTATTCTAAAACAATAAATTATAATCAAGAGACAGGAGAATACGAATTAGTAGATTCCGAAAAAGTTAATTATGAAAAATTAGATGGTCAAAAAGATTATTACATTTGTAATGAAGGATATCCTTCTTGTAGTACAATATACTATGTAGTCGATTCTAACTATTATAGTAATTTTAATTACGATTGGTTAGAATTATATGAAAATATTTCTGCCGTAGCTTTAAAATTAAGCAATGGGAAAAGTCTTGACGATGTTAACAATATAGTAGTTGGAACTGGATATGAAAAAACTCCAGAGGGTGTTTATAAATTATTAAACCAACAAACTATTAAAAAAAGTGAATGGCGTGAAAACTATAAATCATATCCAAATTTCTATACTTGTGCCAATGATGATTGTACTAGTCTTTCATATATATTAGGATATAATGACGATGGATTTATAACTTATAGTGATACATATTTTGATTATGAATTTGGAAATTCCTTTACTTATGATAATTCTTCTGGGATTTATACTCTAAATGATACAAAAACTTTTATGGAATTAGAAGGAGACTTAAGTTCAAATCATTATATGTGTCTTTCAAAACATTCAACTTATAATCCACAAGATTGTACAACAATGCAATTTTTAGTACATAAATCTAGCAATAATTATTTTTATGCTAATCTTCAAAATGGTAAAGATATAGATGACTACATAAATGAATCGCTTATTCCAGATGACAATGATTTTACAGATTCTAGTGCTAAAACTTTACTAGAAACATGGTATGAAACTTATTTGCTAAATGATTATAATGATTATATTGAAGATACAGTATATTGTAATGATAGAGGTATTGCAGATTTAGGAGGATGGAATCCAAATGGTGGCAAATTAGAAGATGATTTAAGATTTGCAACATATGAAAGAACTCCAACCCTAGTATGCAAAAGTGAGAAGGATAGTTATAGCTTGTCCAATTCTAAGGCTAAACTTAAATATCCTATAGGCTTACTAACATATGACGAAATTACTTTATCAGATAGTCTTATTTCTGTAAATACTATGTCACCTAGATATGTTAGTTTTGACTCTAATAGAATATATAATACTTTATATATGAGTAATTATTCAACAGGTGGTTCTTATAGTATTGGAGATAGTAGAAGCTTAGATCCTGTAATTTCCCTAAAACCTGGGACTAGGTATACTACTGGAGATGGTTCAGCAGCCAATCCTTATGTTATAGAGTAAAAAAATAAAAGGAAGTGAAAAAATGAAATTATTAGACAAAATTAATAGTCGACCATTTATTTATATATTTATATTATTCCTTTTAATATCAATTGCTCTTATTATGGTATTTTCTTTTAACAAGTATACTGTAACAGCTCCTCTTAGCAATGTAGCCGAAGTTGAACCTGGAAGTGAACTTACTTACTATATAGATGTAGGAGCATCTGGTTCAGATAGATTTGGTACCGAAGATCACATAACACAAACTTGTTTAGATAAAAGCGTTGTTGAAGAGCAGAAAAAAGAAGAAGAGAAAAACAAAGAAGAAGGTGGAGGAGACTCTGAAAAAAAAGAATGTGAAGAAAACTCAGAAAACTGTAAAGAAGAACCCCCACCTGAGATTTGTTATCTTCCAGATATAAAAACAGGATATTTGTTTGTTAAAGACATTATTCCAGAAGGTTTAATATTTAATGGCTTTGAACAAACATTAGATGGTACTATTGGCGCTTATAGCGGCAGAGATGAATACATATGTGATGGATATGTAGTAGATGATAGTGAAGGAGTAGAAGACAAAAACAACTATCATGGGCTTCACTACGATGAAACAACTAGAACAGTTTCATTTATGGTTAAAAACCTTCAAGCAGGATGTACTTTAACAGTTGGAGTTAAAACTATAGTTCCAGAAATAGATGATTCTTCAACTACAGAGAATGAAATTCGTCGAGATTTTTATAATACTGCTTATTTAAATGGATATGGAACTAATGCTAAATCAAATACAGTCCATGCCTATTCTGGTGAAGATACGCAACGTTTTTGGTCTGTTACATATGAATTCGAAGGAGACGTTCCCCAAGGAATAAAATATCTTTTACCACCTCAAACTCTATATGTTGCAGGTAGTAAAGTTGCTACAATACCTAATATAGATATAGAAGGATATGAATTTAGTGGATGGGAATCTAATGATGTAGAAATTACAAATAATATCTTCACAATGCCAAGTAAAAATATTGTTATTAAAGGAAGATTTAGAAGTATTAGTCCTCATAAAGTAACTTATGAAATAGATGGTATCAAACCTTTAGCGTACACCGTTCCTACTGAAAGAAACTTTTATACAAATTCTACAGTAAAAGTTGAAGGACTAAAAGAAGGAGAAACTATATATGGTTATAGATTTTTAGGATGGAAAACTGAAGATGTTGAAATTTCTAAAACAGACTTAGACTTTTTAATGCCATCTCATGATGTAACTCTAACAGGAACTTTTGAAGTAGAAACGTATAAAGTAGAATACAAATTTGAAGGTGAAATTTTACCACCAAATAGTGAAGACTATCTTCCTCCAACATTAAAATTTACTCCTGGAGAAAAAGTAACATTAGAAAACGTAATATCTCCAGATGGATTTAAATTTTTAGGTTGGAATAAAGAAAGAACTTTTGAGATGCCAAAAGAAGATATTGTTGTGTATGGTGAATGGATTGAAAGATATGGTCAATTTTCTCCAGAAATTACTAATGAAATAGTTGATAAAAAAGATAGATATAAAACAGGAGAAAAAATAAAATATAAAGTAACAATAACTAATACTGCACCATTTGGTATAAAAGAAATAATTATTAAAGAACATAATGAAGACTCATACTTTGTTGATGGAGAAGGATATATAAAAGATACTGATCACTTTGTAACTATTCCAGCAATAAAAGCGGGAGAAAAAATAGAAGTATTTGCCGAATATGTTGTTAAGGAAGATGATACTATTATTTCTAATACAGTTGAAATAATGGGAGCATTAAATGATAATAATTATGAATTAAATACAGATGTTGCATATCTAGCTACAATAGAAATAGAAAGAAAATCGGCAGTCAGTACATTAAAGCTGTGCAAAAAAATAAAAGGAGCTAGTTCAGATAGATATTTTCAATTTAATATTAAAAGTACAACAAATGATTTTGAAACATCTGTAAAATTAAAAAATGATGAATGCCGTACACTCAATATGCCACCTGATACATACACGATTACAGAAATAATGCCAGCAGAATATCAATTAGAAAAGATAGAGGGAGCAATATCAAGCAATGGTGATCAATTAGAAATAATTGATGATGAAAATTACGAAATAACTTATACTAATGTATTTAAGAAAAAAGGATTCTTACATTCTTTTGGAACAACAATTAATGAAATATTACAAGGGGTGAAAGAATGAAGAAAACAATAGATACAAATACTCAAATATTAGAAATGCCTAAATTGAAAAAAGAAAAAAAGAATTTTAAAAAAAAGGCTATAATTTTTATAGTTATCTTACTTATTACCGTTTTTATAGGAGGAACTTATGCATTTTACTTTAGTGGAACATCAATACTAAATAAGTTTAAAACAATGACTTACGATGTAAAACTAGAAGAAGAATTTAATGGGACTTTTGGGACAAAAAAAGTAAGAATAATTAATAACGAAAGTGATGCACCAGTTGTATTAAGAATAAACTATCTAGAAATTTGGAGTAAAGAAGACGAAGAAGGTGCTTATGATACATTGAGCAATAAATTTGATAATATAGAGGTAGTTACCAAAGGATGGACACAAGAATTTAAAGAAAATTTTACTTTAAGAGACGATGGTTGGTATTATTACAACAAAGTTTTAAACCCTGGTAATACAATAGAGATATTAGAAAATATAACGCTTAATGACGAGTTAATTCAAGGTTCAGTAAATTACGAAGATTATAAAACATATAATTATGAATTGACATTTAACTATGAAGCAATACAAGCTACTAAAGAAGCTATTGGAGAAATATGGGGATTATATGTTGATATAGACCAAAGTGGAAACATTTCTTGGGAAGTATAAAATAAGAATTAATTATGATACACTACCCAGGGAATTTTCACTTTATAATCACAATTAATTAATTATTTTAATTATTTTGTTGAATTTAAATATTATTATGTTATAATTTTAATAGAATATAATGAAAAAATAGAATGTAATATATATCAACTTAGTATATCTCACATGTTTAAGAAGTAGGTGAATCCCTTGGCAAAATTGAAAATTAATTTAAAAAGTCGTAAGTTTAAATTTATTGGTTTAGTTTTAGTTTTAATTATTGCTATAAGTATATTAGGACTTACTTTAACAGCTCCTTTAGAGGATGATGTTGAAGTAATGCCAGATAGCGATTTAACTTATTACCTACAAGTTTCTTACGATGGTGTTGATAAATATGGCGTAGAAGCCGGTGATGACTATACTGCTGAGGTAAGAAGTGGTTATATTTATGTTAATGATAGAATACCAGATGGTCTAACTTTTAAAAACTTTATAACTGCCGAAGATGGAAGTGTTGGAGCAGTAAGCTTTAAAGATGGTACTGCTTGTACAGGTAAAGTAGTAGATGATTCAGATAACGATGGTGCTGATCCAACTAATTATCATGGCTTACACTATGATAGTACAACAAAAACAGTTTCTTTCAAAGTTACTAATTTACAAGCTGGATGTTATTTAACAGTAGGAATTGTAACAAGAACTCCTGCAAGTGTTGATGATCCATTAACACCAGGTATAACTGAAAAAAGAAGAGATTTCTATAACTTTGCAACTGCCAGAGAGGATTCTTTAACAGTTGATTCTAATGTTGTTCATGTATGGATGGGAAGCGAATCAGTAGAAAAATATAAGGTAAAATACCAATATACTGGTGTTGTTCCACCTAATGCTCCAGCAGCTCCTAAAGAATCTGAATATGCTGAAGGAACATCAGTTGGTGTAGCTAATCCTGTAGAAGTAGAGGGATATCGTTTCTCAGGTTGGACATCAGTAGAAGTAATACCAGTTGGTGGTTCATTTACAATGCCAAGCAAAGATGTCTTATTTACTGGTCAATTTGAAAAAATAGATTCATATAGAGTAACTTATGAAATAGAGGGGACTAAACCAGATGGTTATATTGCCCCAAGCGAAAAAACTTATTATCCACAAAGTACAGTTACTGTTGATCAATCATTGAAACCAGGCGATGTCTTTAATGGATATAGATTCCTAGGTTGGAAAATAGAAGGAAGTCCTGCTGAAGAAAGTTTCTCAATGCCAACTCATGATGTTAAAATTGTTGGTCAATTTGAAGAAGTTAAATATACTGTAACTTATGAATTCTACGATACAGTAAGACCTCCAAATTGGGAAGAATTATTACCAGATCCACAAGAGTATCGTCCTGGAGAGACAGTTACTTTATCTGATGTAAAATCAATCCCAGCAGGTTATAAATTCTTAGGATGGTTAAAAGATAAAACATTTACAATGCCAAATAATGACGTCGTTGTCTATGGTGAATGGCAAATTCAAAGTGGTGTATTTAGACCAACTATAACTAAAACAATCCAAAATAAAAAAGATGTTTATGTTGCTGATGATATAGTAGACTTTGAAATTGTTGTAAAAAATACTGCTTCATATGCAATAACAGAAGTGGTAGTTAGAGAAAATAATGAAAATGCTTACTTTGTTGCAGGTTCAGGATACACCTTATCTTCTAATCGAATTGTAACAATCCCATCTATTGGTGTAGGACAATCTGTAACTTTAAAAGCTCAATATAAAGTTGGTGCAACTGATAGTGGAACTATTGTTAATGAAGTAGAGATAATTGGTGCTTTAGGGCCAACCAACTATACCTTAGATCCAGATGGTGATTATAAAGCACGAGTTTCCTTTGACGTAAATCTTCAAGGAAGCATAAATATCTGCAAAACAATAGATGGAGTAGCCAACGATAAAGTATTCCAATTCAAAATAACAGGTCCAAATAATTTTGAAACATGGCTTGGAATAAGTGGTGGAAAATGTCAAAAAATATTTGTTGATGCTGGAACTTATTCTGTAACTGAAATATTACCACAAGAGTACACTCTAAAAAGTGTTACAGGAGATCAGACATCAAATGGAGGAAGCCTTACTGTTCAAAGTGGTAAAACCTCAAATGTAACATTTACTAACCAATTTGTTAAAAAAGGATTTTATCATTCTTACGGAAGCAAAGATAATATCATAAAAGCAAATAAGTAATATAAAAATGATAAACATCAATAACGAAAAAGGTGATAAAATTGAAAAATAAGAAAAAATATAAGTTAAAAACAAAACCTTTAATCTTTATTATATTTCTTCTTGTCGTTTGTGTAGTAGGTGCAACATTCGCTTACTTTACTAGTGAATACAGAATTCTAAACCAATTTAAAAATGCTACATATGATGTCGATATAGAAGAAGAATTTAATGATGACTGGGGAACTAAAAAAGTGTGGTTTGTTAACAACGAAGAAACTAATACAGCTGTTGTTTTAAGAATTAATTATAACGAATTATGGAGTAAAGAAGACAAAGACGGTTTATTAACTTTATCTAATGTCTATGACGGACATAATGTTGTAACAAAAACTTGGACAAATGATTTCACTAGTAACTTCACATTAGCTAGTGATGGATGGTATTACTATACTAAAATATTAAAACCACAACAAAGAGTTCAAGTATTAGAGAGTATTACTAAAAATGCTCCTAGTACTTATGATGGTTTTGATTATAAATTAACCTTTAACTTTGAAGCTATTCAAGCAACAGTTTCAGCAGTTAAAGAATTATGGAATAGAGATATAACAATTGACGGAGATAATGTAACATGGAATCTATAAAAAAAGCACTTAAAATCTTAATAAAAACACTTGCTAATCTTTCTTATATTCTAATTGCAATATATGCAATAGTTGAAATACCAATCATATTTGGTTATAAGCCTTTAATAGTTCTATCAGGTAGTATGGAACCATCTTATAAAGTAGGAAGTTTATTATACTATCATAAAGCTACTAAAGAAGATATAGAGATAGATGATGTTATAACATTCAAACTTGAAAATGATAAGTATGTTACACATCGCGTAATTGCTATCGAAAATGAAAAATATAAAACCAAAGGAGATGCTAATTCCAATGAAGATCCTTGGTTAATAGATTATAGTGATGTAAAAGGAAAAGTTATAAAGACAACAATACCATATATTGGTTATTATATAAATTTTGTGAATACCCATTTGTATTTAATATGGGTAATAGTATTAATTTTGGTATCAGAATTTTTACTAAGTAATGTAGAAATTTTTGATATAAATAGAAAGAAAGGAGTAAGAAGTAATGGAAAGTCAAAAGAAGAATAGGAAGCCATTAATTGCTTTATTAGTAGTAGCTTTAATTGGTATTATCGGAGGTACATTTGCATATTTTACTGATACAACTACATTTGAAAATATTTTCAAATTAGGAAAATATGAAACAACTACTACCGAAACTTTTACAAGCCCAAAGGATTGGACACCTGGTACTACAACACCTAAAACTGTTACTGTTCAAAATACTGGTAATGTAGATGTTGCTGTTCGTGTATCTATCGAACAATCTTGGACTAAAAAAGATAATGGTGGAAATTTGCCTAATCTTAAGTTCAAAACAGATACTAAATTAGCTGATCCAGCAGGAACTGAAGATATTGCTCATATAAATTTCTCTTCAGGTGACAATTGGCAACAAAGCGGCAACTACTGGTATTATAAGACTAAACTTACAGCTGGTGCTTCTACTGAAGCATTTATTGACTCAGTAACATTCAATAAAGACTTCTTAGTTGGTAAAACTTGCAAAACTGTTAAAGATGGTGGCGCAGAATCACCTGAATGTACATCATATAATATGGATTATAGTGAAGCAAGTTATAAGCTAGTAATTAAAGTTGAGACTGTTCAATTTGATGCTTATAAAACAATATGGCCTGAAGCTTCAGAAGTAACTATAAGTTAATAAAAAAATATAAGATTGGAGAAATAATATGAAAAAAATACTACCATTTCTTGTGCTAATAATATTATTCGTAGTTTCAACACAAGATGTATATGCTTTAAATAAATTGTATTTTACTGATAGTGCTGAAAGACTTTACTATGATACAGATCAATTTGATGAAGATATTTTCATGCATCATGTTGATATGATACCTGGTGATTCTTTTGAAGATGAATTATTTATCGAAAATGGTAGTACTACAGATTATACTTTATATTTTAGGGTAGTAAGAGTAGAACAAAGCGAAGAAGCTGATGAACTACTTAGAAACATAACTATGAAAGTATATATGGATGATGAATTAATATATGATGGTTATGTTTATGGAGAAGATTATTCTAAAATAGGTGTTAATTTACAAAACACTGTAGAACTTGGTCTTTTTAAGCCAAATATAAATCATAAAATTAGAGTAGAAACTCAACTTCTACCTGAATTTGATAATAAAAGTATAAAAATAGAATCTTATATTGATTGGGCCTTTTATGCTACTTATGAAGATAAAGTAGTAGAAATAGTGCCAAACCCCAATACTAATGATAATAATACTAAAAATGTTATTATATTAGGAATATCAATATTGATATTAGTTATTATAATATTAGCATTAGTTTTAAAAAATGCCAAAGCTAAAAATAGCTAGTGAAAAGTCCTTTTATAGGACTTTTTAATTTTCTAAAAATATTTCTGTTTCATCTAATAATACTATATTGTAATTGAATATAAAGCAAATTTATGTTATAGTTATTTTATGATAGGAAATTCTGTTTTAAAATAATAAATAAAGTAAATTAAAGTAGGTGTAGTATGGGAAAACATCAAACATATATAAATAATAATATATATAAGAAACAAAAAGTTCTTAGTATTATTAAAAAAACTTTTATAGTAGTAGTCTTAGTATTACTTTGTAACTTTTTAAGTGCCAAAATATTTAATTATAATTTTTTAGAAGAAGGTAAAAAAGCACTTTTAAGATTAGCTGGAGTTTACACGGAGCCAATCCCTCAAGTTTCATTTGAATCAGATGGTTGGGATATAGAAGGTGGAAGTTGGCATGTTGATAAATCTGCTGAATGGACTGCTGTTGGAAAAGCTCGTGTTAGATTCGATGTTAGTACTGCCTTACTATCAGAGGAACACTATCAAGATGTTATTCTCATTTTAGATAGATCTGGTTCTATGTTAAATGAAAAAATAGACAAAGTAAAACAAGATACAAAAGATTTAATAGAAACTTTATTAAGAAATCCTAATAATCGTATCGGAATAATTTCTTTTAGTGTTGGTTCCAGTATTTTATCAGAATTAACAAATGATAAACAAACCCTAAATGAGATTGTTGATAATATAGAAGCAGATGGAACTACAAACTATAATGCAGCCTTAAAAAATGCCCAAAAAATGTTAGAAGAATATAAGGAAAGACCAAACACAAGTTTAACAATAATGTTTTTAACTGATGGTTATCCTAATGAAGAAACTCCTAATCAGATTGCTACTTATAATATTATAAAACAGATGAAACCAGATGTTATTATTAATGGTGTTCAATATGAAATGGGTACTTATATTGCTCCTGAGATAGTTCAAATAAGTGACAATCAATATAGTGCTAATATGGAAACTCTCGAAAATATTTTATATGATGCGACTATTGAATCTTACCCTTATGAAAATTTTGAAATAGTTGATTATATTGAAGATGAATACTTTTTTATCAACGATGAAAATGATATCAATATTTCTTGTGGTAGCGTAAAACTAGAATTAGAAGATGGTAAGCAAAAAATAACTTGGAATCTTGGCCCTGATTTTAAAACAGGTAAAAAAGCTAGTATGGAAATAAATCTAACTCTAAAAGAAACTTATGCTCAAAATGATGGTTTCTATCCTACAAACGAAAGAGAAATTATTACAAGTAAAATACCTGATAAACCTGAAACAAAAGTAGATAGTAATGATACTCCTGTTTTAAAACAAGGTTATAAAGTTACTTATGATACTAATACACCAACTGGTTGTGATTTAAAAGAAAAAGATAAACAAGTAACTCATTATGTCTTTGAAAATGTTAATTACTATGAAGAAGGTGGACAACTAACCTGCAATAATTATATATTTAAAGGTTGGGAAATTGATACTAAAGAAAGCGATGGAATAAGTAAAAACTTAAAAAAAGTTAACGATGATATTTTCGTTATGCCTGATCATGATGTAGTAGTAAGAGGAGTTTGGGTAAAACCAGCTATCTCTAAAAGCATGGAAGGTACTATTCATGAAAAAGAAACTTTATATAAAGCTGTAATAAGAGAAGCCGAATCCAGTGATAGTTCAATGAAAAGATATTATTCGTCTAAAACAGGATTAAATGAAGGCGATGGACCAATTTATTATAATGGTAATAGTAAAGCTTTAGATAAAGATAATGTTATTTTTAATGGCTTTTGTTGGGAAATTGTCCGAACTACTACAACAAAAGGTGTAAAAATTGTTTATAGTGGTTTACCTGATGAAAATAATCGTTGTGATAACACAGGTAATAATCTTACTATATTAGATTCAGATGGATATCATGAAACCAGATTTAATAGAGAAACTTCACTAAGTTATTCTCCTGCTGGAAGTGGCTATATGTATAATGACACTTATACAATAGGTACGGCTGGAGGAAACACACTACTTGCAATGTTAGATAGCAGATATTCTCTTAATACAAGTTATTATTATTCTTCTACAATGCATCGAGATACAGATACTGGTATGTTTGTTTTAGATGATCTCCAAACTTATAATCTAAATGGTGAAGACCCTAGTGAAAATACTAATGTATCAGGAAAATACACCTGTTTAAGTGGAACAAATACAAGCTGTCGTACTATTTATTACGTTGAAGGATACGAAAATGGTTACTTGTATTATGATCAAGTAACAACTACTACTCAAATAGAAATGGTCTATGAATTTGGTAAAACTTATTCTAAAAATAGTAATGGTACTTATAAGTTAGAAGAAATTAAAGAAGTAAAGTTAAAAGATTATTACAATGAAAAAGGTAATATTGTTGGATATTATTATTGTGATAGTGGTACATCAGAAGAATGTAAAGATCTTTCCTATGTTGTTGGTGCATCTTCAAGTTACGTACGTCTAACCGATGCTACAATTTTATATGGGACTTTTGATAGGTATGATAGTGCTACCAATACGTATTACCTTACTAATACTTCAGATTATGGATCTCTTGGTGGCGATTTTACAAATAATCACTATTCTTGTGACAAAGAAACTTCTTGTACGAATCCTAAATTTTTCTTTGCCGAATCAAATGGTCAATTAAAGTACGTAACTTTAAGTGATGGTAAAAAAGGTACTGACGTTTTAGATGAAATGTTAAGTGATAATGCTAAAGATTCTTCTGCTAAAGCTGAAATTGATGCTTGGTTTGAAACAAATTTAGCGGACAAACAAAGCAAGTATCTTGAAGATATTGTATTTTGTAATAATCGAACTATTGAAGGATACGCTGGATGGGCTGATAATGGTTCCCTAACATCTAGACTTAATTTTGATATTGAATATAATTCACTTGCTTGTCAAAATGAGACTGATCGCTTTAGCACCAGCAATCCTAAAGCAAAATTAAAATATCCTGTTGGAATGCTAACAATAGCTGAAAGTTACCAATTCCAATTAGCTGGTATAACAAGAAAAGGAAGATGGTGGACTCTTGATCCATATTTCTTTGGTGCCTATCAAAGTGGAAACAGTATAATACTATATATGATGCTAAGTTCTATTTCTTATTCTGCTCCTGGAAGCTCAGCTGGAGGACTTCGTCCTGTTGTTTCATTAAAAAATGATGTTACTTATTCCCAAGGAGATGGAAGTAGGGACAATCCATATATAGTAGATTAATTAAAAGATAACAAAACAAAAAGAAAGGTAGTTATATTATGAACAAAGTATTGAAACAAAAAACTTTTAAAAATAAATACTTTGAAATATGTGCATTAATATTTCTATTAATTGTTTTGTTATCTTTAAATATTATATTATTTAATCGTTCTAAAATGATTAGAGAAGTATATTCTAAAGTTGAAATAACCTCTAAATATGAAGATATTGCTCAAGTTTCAACTCCTTATACAGTTCCTTTAAAAATCACTAATATTCAAATGTATAATGCAAATAAAGAATATACTTACAAAATTAAAATTAATTCAGATTTATCAACTATTAAATATAAAATAAATAATCAAGAAGAAACAATTAATTTAGATGAAAATAAAGAGTTTATTATATCTATTAAACCAAATGATAACATTTTAATTGAAGAAATACCAATTAATACAGAATATACTATAACTCAAATAGACTCTGGTAATGTAATAATTAATGATAATCAAACTAATACTTATACAGATATAACTAAATTAAATAATGAAGTATTATTTTATAATTCAGAAGATCAAACTCTTAACCCTGATTCATCAGATTCAATAATTATATTTTTATACTTATTTATTATACTTTTACTTACATTAATTATTTTAAGAAGATTAAAAATTAATAAATACAATAATTAAGGAAGTCTTTTAATTAAGACTTCT